>DATCGT010000402.1:0-3391 GCA_036508775.1 Tepidiformaceae bacterium
AGGGCGTATTGGATGCCTGAGATCGTGTATCAGACGCTGCATCTGTTCACGTTCAAGAGCATCGAAACCACCGCGGGGACACCGTGGCAACTCGAGGCGGCACGCTGGCTCGCGCCCACCGCGGCCATCTACACGGCCAGCAAGGGCCTCGTCTCCGTCTTCTACGACCAGGCGCAGGTGCTTCGCGCAGGCCTGATGAGGCGTCATATCATCATTTGCGGCCTGAGCGACAAGGGCCGGTTGATTGCGCGCAGCTTCCTTGAGCGGGGTGATCGAGTCGTCATCATTGAGAAGGAGGCAAGTCGCGGCAAGCTCGCGGGGTCCCGCGCCGAGGGTGCCGTGGTGATCGCAGGCGAAGCCGACGATCCCGAGGTCCTGCGCATGGCGGGCGTCCGTCATGCCCGGTACTTGATCGCCACCTGCGACGATGCCACCAATGCGGAGATCGTGGTGCAGGCGCGCGCTCTGCGACGTGACACCGACGGGCGGCTGGATTGCCTCGTGCATGTGCAGGACCCAGGCCTGCTCGACTCACTCGGGTCCCTCGCCGGAGCCTTGGAGGACTCGGACAGGTTCGGTGTGCGCTTCTTCAACCTTCTGGAGATGGGTGCGCGAACGCTTCTGACCGAATGTCCTCCGTTCGGCCTTCTGGCTGACGGCGCCGTTGCCATCGCGGTAGGAATGAACGCCACCGATGCATTCGGCGCACGAGTCCTGCGCGAACTCGCGATGCGCTGGGCGATCCGCGTCGGTCCGGGTGGACCGGCGCTGTCCTTGGTCACGCTTGATGACGCAACAGCCAGTGCGCTGTCCGTAGTTCTCGGGTCGGACCCCGCACTCGACCGCCTGGTAGCTGTCCAGGCTTTGGGCAGCTTGGCGTCATCTGAAGCGATCTCGGTGGCGTACGTTCTCGACGCGGACCCGAACGACGCGACGGAGAGCGCGCTCGCACTGCGGGCCTCGCTCCCGGCATCGACCCGGCTCGTGGTCAGGTATCCTCGCGCCGCGGGACTCTCCCGGCTGTTGGGCGATAGCGATGCCAACACATGCGGTCTGGTCGAGGCATTCCCGATCTACGAGCGCACCTGCTCGAACCCTGACCTCCTGCTGGGCGCGCAGGTCGATGAGGTCGCCCGGGGACTTCACGAGTTCTACTGCAGCAATGTGAACACCACGGCTCTCGGCTGGGACCAGTTGTCGGAGACGTACCGAGAGGCGAGTCGGCAGCAAGCCGAATGGATCTTCCGAATACTGGTGGATTCCGGCTTCGACGTCGTACCGTCCGCACCACGCGGGTCCGCAATCTTGGAGTTCACCGACGATGAAGTCGAGCAACTGTCCCAGATCGAGCACGCGCGCTGGTGCGCGGAGCGGGCCTTGGATGGCTGGACGTACTCAGAAACGCGCGACAACGCGCTCAAGCACCATCCCAGCCTTGTGCCATGGAAAGTGCTAGCCGAACCCATACGGGACTACGACCGCAAGTTCGTTCGGTACTGGCCGGGCCTGCTCTCGAAACCGTCCATCGGCTTCGAGGTGACACGCGGCTAGGCTACCCGGGGCGATCGAATGGGGCAGGCGCGCATGCAGCATCGCGGTGATCCGCGGAATCGCACGCCTGCGTCCGGTGAACACTTCCGGGCTGCGTCCACTCGCGGGTTCCGCGGTACAATCGGTCAATGAGAGATAGCCTCGCAGCACCCCGACGACTCAAGCTTGACGTGCTCGAGAGAGGCATCTCTGTCGAGCCATCGGCGCTCGAGATGCTCACGGGCTCCGGTGAACACCAACTGGTCGAGCACGACTACGTGACAACCGGCGGGCTGACGCTCGTGCTCGAGGACGACATCTACGTCAACGCGCCAGTCGACTATGCGTTCTGCGACAGCCCGGCGGCAGTCCTTGTTCACCGCGCTGACGGCTTTCATCTCGAAAGCGACGCTGGCTCGTTTCTCGCGCGGGTGCTGCCCCTGCCGTCATATCTCAGTCCGGAGGATTCGGCGCCGCGGGGGATCATGACGCACGCAGACCGCATCCGCATCAGCCCGATCGACGGGTGTGCATGTTCATGCCGCTTTTGTGACTGGCCATTGATCCCGTACGCCACACTCGACACCGATGCGCTGATGGCGGGACTCGCAGTGGCGATGCAAGACCCATCACTGCCGCCGCGACATGTGTTGGTGAGCGGTGGGACCCCGCGCCCCGCCGATCGCCCATTCATGGACAACGTTTACCTTCGAGCCATCGAGGCAAGTCCTGTTCCGGTGGATGTCATGCTTATGCCGCGCGACGGCACATCACTGGTGGACCGCCTTGTCGACGCAGGAGTGTCCGGCTTCTCAGTGAATATCGAGATCTTCGATCATGCGACCGCCGCCGCGCTCTGCCCCAACAAGGAACATGTGGGCCTGAACGGCTACGCGGACTTCATCTCCTACGCGGTGGAACGGACCGGCGGGCGCGGGACCGGGCGAGTGCGGTCCCTACTGCTCGTCGGGCTCGAGCCACCTGAATCGACCCTTGCAGGGGTGCGCTTCCTGGCGGAATTGGGCTGTGATCCGGTGCTGAGTCCGTTCCGACCTGCGGAGGGCACGGAGTTGGCCTCCACCCCTCCCGCGAGCGCCGACCTCATGGAACGTGTATACCTCGAAGGACTTGAGATCGCCCGAGCCCACGGAGTTGTGCTCGGTCCTCGATGTATCCCGTGCCAGCACAACACCGTCGCGTTCCCGGATGGGGACGCCTACTACTACTCCTGAGGCGCCAGTGAATCGCGAGCGGGTCATCTCCGTCATCGAGAATGCAATCGGGCACCGCCGGCTCATGTGGGTCGGCACTCGCGGAACCGACGCTCATCCGCTGCTGTCCATAGGACAGTTCGGGGGCATCGTCGGTCTCATCGCCCCCCTCGGCGTCCCGTCCTGGCCGGATGGTTCGGAGGAGTGCCTCGAGTGCATCTCCGGCGTCCGCGTCGACCTGAACGCCTACTCGGTCGATGACGACGATTCGGCGGATCGAGTCGACCTCGGAGTGCGGCTGCGTTCGGCGCTCACGCCGGGAACGCTTGTGGTGGCATACCGCCCGACGGCGTTCCTCGCGTCCGCATACTTCCCACGGATGGAGAACGCGACCTATCTCGGGATGTTCCACGGCCATCAGGCGGCCTACGAGCACAAGCCGTGGGTTGAGACTGAGCTCGCGGCGCGCGGTGTTCCAACGATCCCGTGGCGATACTTCAGCGACTCCGATCACACCGTGATGCAGGAGTGGATGGAAGGCCGCACGTGCGTACTACGCGCGAACTACTCGGACGGTGGCATCGGGCTGAAGGTATTCGACGAGAGGCTCGGAGCTGCTTCGGGTCCCGCGCACGATGGAGGCTTTCTGG
>DATCGT010000403.1:0-3455 GCA_036508775.1 Tepidiformaceae bacterium
CCCTGGCGTGTCGGTCAAGGGGTCGTTTTCCTTCGCTTGGGACTCTGGCTATCCAAACCGGCAAAATTTTCGCCTAATTTGAGCCGCGAATCTGAGACCCAAAAAATTTGGGACACCATTTGGGACACTATTGATCAGTCTGGTGAGCACATAGCGGGGGCCGTCTAGGTACCCCCGCAGATTCAAAAAGGACTGGTAGCGCATAGGGGATTCGAACCCCTGATCTCCGCCTTGAGAGGGCGATGTCCTGGGCCGCTAGACGAATGCGCCGTATCGCCCAGAATACCCTAGGGCCCGAAAGACGGGCAAGGAACGACGGCCATGGCACCTCGCACGCTCGGAACCGCTCGATCGTTCTTGATTCTTCTTGTCGTCCTGGTCGCCGGTGCGTGCTCCAGCCGCAGCGACTCGGGCCCGACGCCGACACCCGGCCCGCTCCCCGCCTCGCTTCAGCAGATCATGAACGACGTGTCGACCATCCGGGAACTCTCACCTCCCCCGACGCTGAACGTACAGTCCGTTTCGCGGTCACAGGTCCCCGCACTGGTGAAGCGGCTACTGACGGATGACGACCACCGCTGGTTCGCCCGGACAACGACGCTCTACCGCCTACTTGGGCACCTGCGGAAGGACCAGGATTACGAATCCGTCTATCTCAACTTCAGCGGCTCTGATGTTCTTGGACTCTATTCGCCGGTCGGTCACGAGCTGTGGGTCGTCCACGACGACGGCAGCAACTTCGATTTCGACCACCTGGCGTCACAGGAGATGCAGACGCTGGCCCACGAGATGGTCCACGCCCTCCAGGACTACCATTTCAATCTCGACGCGATTGACCGGTCAGTCACGAATGACCTCGATACGGACCTCACCGCGACCTGCGTAATTGAGGGCGATGCCGTCACCTACGCCGGGATCTACGCCGACAGGTTCCTCGCCGCGCCGATCGCCAGCCGACTCACGCTCGTGAGCCTGCCCGCGGCCTCCGACGCCCCGGCTTCCCTCACCCGCGAGTTCTACTTCCCCTACCAGGACGGCGCGGCCTGGGTCGAGGGCGTCCAGGCGAAGCACGGGGCAGCGGGCGTCGATGCCCTGCTACAGCAGATTCCCCATGGCACCGCCTATGTGCTCCACCCCGAACGCCTCGACGCCGGCTGGCAGCCCGCATCGGTCAGCCTTCCCGACCTGTCCGCGTCGCTGGGCAATGGCTGGGCCCGAGAATCGGGCGGCACCTTCGGGGAATTCGAACTGCGCAACTACCTGCAGCTGCACATTCCCGGAGGGAACGCCGCAACGGTGGCCGCCGGCTGGGACGGGGACCACTACGACGTCTACGTGAACGGCAGCCAAAGTGTCGCCGCGTTCCGGCTCCACTTCGCCGACACGGCCGGGGCGAACAGCTTCCTGGCCGCCCAGGCAACGTTCCTCGCGGGCGCCCAGGGCAAGGCAACCCGCCAGGGTGCCATCACCTATACGCAGACCGCCGATGGGAACGTGACGGCAACGACGGCCGCCGTGGGGAGCGACGTTATGTTCGTCATCGGTTCCTCGCAAGCCGCTGCCCAGCGGGCGATGGAAGCGCTGGTACACGGATAGGGAGTCAGGGAAAGCGCGGCACGGGAGACGCCTTCAGCCCTCTGTTCATACAGGCGTGCGAAGGCATCGGGATCCGTGCGAGCCGCCGCGATAAGCCGCGCTTCATCCACCATGAAAGGGTAACGAGGACGGCCGACCGAAGTAACGCAACCGCAAGCCCCTCGCCTCGCGAATGACACCGAAGCTACCCCATCAGAAATCGAAACACCGTCCGACAATCATGGGGATGAACGAACCGCTGGTACCGGAGCGCGCGTCGCCCCAACGGGTCCTGATTGTCGAGGACGATCCCGGCCTTGGGCGCCTGATTCAGATCGTCATTGGTCAACACACCGACCAGGTAACGGTCGCGCATACAGGCGCGGAAGCTATCGAGGCTCTTTCGGCGGCACGCTACGACGCGATCGCCTCTGATATCAGCCTGCCGGATATGTCGGGACTGGAAGTCATCGCGAAGGCTCGCGAACTCTCACCCGCGAGTGGCATCGTAGCGGTAACCGGCTTTGTCGATGTCGATGTCGCCCTTCAGTCAACGAAGGCAGGCGCCGACGACTTTCTCGGCAAGCCCTTCGACGCTGACATCCTCTGGCACATCCTGCAGAAGGCCATCGACTCCCGGAGCCAACGGCGTGAGGCCGACCAGGCGTCGCTCTACCGCAAGCTCGCCTATCACGACGCGCTGACCGGTTGCCCTAATCGGCGCCACCTCGACGAATTTATCGTTGATGCAGTCGCGAATGCCCAGGTGACGGGCCAACCGCTAACCGTCGCCTATCTCGACATCGACAACTTCAAGCTCCTGAACGACTTCGTTGGGCACGAAGAAGGCGACAGTATTCTCTGTGGGGTCGTTGCCGCGCTTCGAGCGGCAGTCAAAGAGCCGGCGACATTCGGCCGTTTCGGCGGCGATGAATTCCTCATCGTCTTCCCGGGAGTGGGACAGCAGGCGATCCATCGCACCCTGGACAAGGTTCGCGAAGCGGTGTCGAGCATCGAAGTGGTGAACCGGTCCCAGATCTCACTTCCCACCCGGATCAGCTGTGGGCTGGCGACCTTCCGCGGCTATGAGACGCCGCGACAGCTGGTTGGCGAAGCGGAAGACCAGATGTACATGGACAAGACCGCCACCCCGGTCGTAAAGACATACGACACATCACTCAGCTCGCCGGGCCTGGTGAAGCTCGCCACCCTCAAGGCTCTCCGGAACTTGGTGCGCGCCATCGACCGCCGCGATAGCTACACGCGCTACCACAGCGACCACGCGACCCAGGCCGCGCTTCGCTTTATGAATCAGCTCCACCTGCCGCAGGACCAGATCGCCGCGGTCACCATTGGCGGGCCAATTCACGACCTGGGCAAAATCGTGGTGCCGGACGAGATCCTCAGGAAGCCTGGCCCCCTGACCGCGAGCGAGCGACGAACGATGGAAGAACACCCGGTGATTGGGGCAGCCATGGCGGCCGCGGTAACCGACTATGACTCGGTCGTGGACCTCGTCCGCCATCATCACGAGCGTTTCGATGGCAACGGCTACCCGGGCGGCCTGCGCGGGCAGGAGATCAGCTACTCCACCCGCATCTTCTCAATCGCCGATGCCTTCAGCGCGATGACCACCGACCGTCCCTACCGGCGTACACTGAGCCTCGACCAGGCCGTCGCCGAGATTCGCGCGGGGGCCGGGACCCAGTTCGACCCGGACATGGCCCCGGAGTTCGCCAACCTTATGGAAAGGCAACTGGCGGCGAAGCCCAGAAAAGAGGAAGCCGCGTGAGAGACCGGGTCTACGGACTCGTAGAGATCGTCACCTGGCCCGCCGCGGTCTGGGGTGGTATCGAGTTGCTGCTTCGCGCCAGGACCGG
>DATCGT010000404.1:0-3250 GCA_036508775.1 Tepidiformaceae bacterium
TGATCATGCGAAGGCGTCAAAAGCGCCTGCTTCACTTCACCGGTCTCGCCATCGATCGCTGCGACCACGACCGAACCGGCGCGCACGTCCAAACCAACCCTCGTACGCTCACCAAGCACCGGGGCCTCCCACGCTTGTCGGAAAGGCCGAGCAGGCGGCCCCTGCCCGGCAACCCACGGAACTTGGGTGAGCGAGGCCCCGGCCCGCAACCACCCCGTCCTGGAGCGGTCACGTCATACCGTCTAGGTTCGTAAAGCTGGTTGTCCGGAGCGCTGAAGTAGGAGTATCGCTGCGCATTGTTCTCGGTCACCTCTCCTGTGGTCACGCCAGCTGTCGAGAGCACGGCGACGGCGCTGCCCACGCGGCACACTCGCGTCCCGCGGGCAGCGGGAAACTGCGTGCCCGCGAAGCGGCACGCTCCGCGTCAATCCGGGATGTTGCACTTAGCTCGAGCACGGCACATGTACTCGGTCTCAGCCGTGGTGCGGCCGGCTCCGTCGACTGGCTCAGTCCCCACCTGCAATCGCCGAGTTCGAGAGCAATCAACCGGGCCTGTGCCTCACATGGTGATGACGATCTTGCCTCGGGCATTGCCCTGCTGGAGGTACCGGATGGCCGCCGGGGCCTCGCTTAGCGGGTAGGTCCGGTCGACGGCCGGGGTGACTTTCCCTGTTTCGAGAAGCTCCCGGAGAACTGACAAGTCCGCCGAGTTTTCCTTCGCGCCGAGGATGCCCAGTTTCTGGCTCACCAGGGGCGAGAGCATCATCGCCCGAAGCTGGCGGTCAAAGCCCCCCAGCCACCGTCCGTCGGTCTCGCCTCCGATGATGACGAGCCTTCCACCAGGCGTGAGCGCCCGACGCAGGTGGGACAACGGGCTGTTGCCGCCGATGTCAAGAATGGCGTCGTAGCGCTGCTCGCCGTCGGCGAAGTCCTCGCGGGTGTAGTCGATGACGTGATCGGCGCCGAGGTCGCGGACCAGGTCAATCTTGGCCGGGCTGCACACGCCGGTGACCTCGGCACCGAGGTCCTTGGCGATCTGGACGGCGAACGTCCCCACACCACCCGAGGCGCCGATGATCAGCACCTTCTCCCCGGGGTTCACCTGGGCGCGGTCACGGACACCCTGCAACGCAGTGACCCCGGAAACGGGGACCGCCGCCGCCTGCTCGAAGGAAAGGTGTGCCGGCTTACGGGCGAGCAGTCCCACTTGAGCGATGGCGAACTCGGCGAAGGAGCCGTCACAGGTGCCGTAAACCTCGTCGCCCGGCTTGAACTCGGTCACGTCTTGGCTGACGGCCTCGACGGTGCCGGCCAGACACCGGCCCGGGTTGGGTGCCTTCGGTCGGCGGAACCCGAAGCCCATGATGCGCATGAGCTTGGGCAGGCCAGTCATCAGATGCCAGGTACCCCGATCCACGCTGGCGGCGCGCACCCGTACCAGGACCTCGTCGTCGCCGAGAGCGGGCCGGTCGATCTCCGCCAGCCGCAGGATGTCCTCGGGTGCAGAGCCGTATTCGTCTTGGACGATCGCCTTCATCGTCTGGGCGTCGGCGGGCTTGGGCCTCGGCTCGATCGAGTCATCGAGCGTTGGGGTGTTCGTCGCTTCGTTCTTCGCGGTCATCGGGCTGCTCCAACCGAGTTGTCGTGGGATTCAGAGTCGCTCACATTGATGCGGCGCCCCCGGGAAACAAGCCAGAGCGCGAACACGAACTCGCCCATGCCAGTGATCGCCGAGACATCCGACGAGGAACCTCGCACGAGCACCCGGACGACGGTGTCGACGACGTAGCCGAAGCCCGCGATGGCGAGCACGACGCCCAGCAGCGTCGGGACATAGCCCGATCTGTAGGCCAGGTAGGCCAGGACAAGAAGATTCAGACCGAACAGGACGAGCCCAGCGTCCCAGATATTGGTGAAGGTGTTGATGTGCCGCAGCGCCTGGGAGTGTAGGCGGAGCGCTCCGACGAGCTGGCTGATAGCGACCACGAAGACCGCGGCGTACGCGATTCGGAGCCATGCTGCCAGCCTCGAGACCGCTTTGCTGACCGGCTTGAACACGCGGTACAGAGCCCACCCGACGACGACATCGAGTGCGGCCACGAGGTACAGGCTCAGAATGCCGAATCGGAATAAGCCCTCGTGTCCGGCGAGGTTCGTGGATGTCCGTGCGGCATTCGCCGCAACCACGAGCCCTTTCACGGCGACGAGATATCCGAGGGCCGAAAGCACCGACATGGCCAGGAGTCCGACTCCTGCACTGGTGCTGGCCTTGCGAATCGAGTGGCTCGTCACCGCGAGCCTGTTGATCTCACCCTCTCGCCGGACGTCATCGTGAGGGGAACCGAAGTTAGGTCCTGGCACCGACTTCGTGCCGGTGTGCAGGGACGCGGTCCTCGGGTCCGTGGGCCGTGGGAGCGTTGCTCTCGTCATGATCTCTCCGATGGTCGCTGACTTACGCCGTAAGTTACGCTAAACTTACGGCGTAAGGAAGTCAAGGGCATCGACGTGGAGGAAAGCACATGGCTCCGAAGACCAAGCCGGTTACAAAGCCCCGGATCCCCCTAAGCAGGGAGCGGGTGCTGCGTGCTGGCGTCGCCTTCGCCGACGAGAGCGGGATCGCCGCGCTCAGTATGCGCAAGCTCGGCGAAGCCCTCGGGGTCGAGGCCATGTCGCTGTACAACCACGTGGCCAACAAGGACGAGCTCCTCGACGGAATGGTCGATGTGGTCTTCGGCGAGATCGACCTGCCCTCAGGCGGAGCCGACTGGAAGCCGGCGATGCGCGAGCGGGCGCAGTCCGCCCGGCAGGCACTGGGGCGCCATCCCTGGGCGATTGCCCTGATGTCGACGCGGACCTCACCCGGCTCCGCCACACTGCGCCACCACGACGTCGTCATCGGAAACCTTCGTGCGGGGGGCTTTTCGATCCCGATGGCCGCCCACGCGTTCTCCGCCCTCGACAGCTACATCTACGGTTTCGCGCTGCAAGAGGCCACCTTGCCCTTAGGCGACACCGAGGAGGAGACGGTCGAGGTAACGCAGATGATGATGGCGCGGGTCCCCGCCGATGAGTATCCCCACCTAACCGAGTTCACCGCCGAGCACATCCTCCAGCCCGGCTACGACTATGGCGACGAGTTCGCATTCGGGCTCGACCTGATCCTCGACGGCCTCGACAGAGCCCGCGACTCGACCTGAACGCTGCACCCGTCCCCGCCTGTGGGCACCCTGGCCCGCGGCCAGGGAACTAT
>DATCGT010000405.1:0-2419 GCA_036508775.1 Tepidiformaceae bacterium
GCCCGTCTCTGGCTCTTGTGGTCAGCGACCCGACGCCAAGGGGTCGGGGATGATCTGCGAGTTGTGTCGGGAGCCGAGCAAGCCCGGACTGCACCGACGCCAACACTCCGCGCCTGCGCGAGGCGACGGCACTAAAGTTGCCAGCCCCGTCCTCAAGCAGAGTCCTGGCTGCCTGTCGGGCGGCCAGCTCATCAGCACGTTGTGCCTCGTTGCGGCGGGAAAGCCTCACCACGAGTGGAGCCGTGACCGCGGCCACCATGCCGGCAATCAATGCGCTCGCCAGCCTCTGCATGACGTTGGGCCATGAGCCGAAAACGATGGCGAAGTCAATGCCGCCAGAGAGACCGGTCACACAGGACCATATGTATGCGGTAGTCGAAGGCGGCGCGCTCGCCCTCAGAGCGCGCGGGCGCGGAAGACCTGCCTTGAATGATCAGAAGTCAACGCGCAGGCAACGCACACCGGGCAAGATAGGCGAATACGTCAGCACCCTGACCTCGCCGGATCGGTTGGCGTGGATGGTCTCGGAAACGACGCCGCGATTTTCATGAACGAGCCAGCGTGGTCACCCGATAAGGTCGTCCAAATAGCGTATATGCGGAACCTGCCGACGGGGAGTGCAGTCTGTGGACGCCTTCAGGGTGCATCAGCGTTTGATCAACGACTATCGAGCCTTCACTGAGGGTTTCGTAGACGTCCGCGACGACCGAATTCGTGCCCGCGTCGAAGGTGAGAGCATCTCCGGCGCACAATGGCCTGATCCGTGGCTGTCCCTCAACCCGTCCTTCGAAGCGGGCGGGACCGTCGACGAACTAGTCGCCGACGGAACGCTCCACCCCACTTGCGCGCGAGTCTTCCGTGCCAAGAACCGCATGGACGATCCCGGCTCGGAGCCCCTCAATCTGTACCGCCATCAGTCCGACGCCGTCAGAATCGCCCGAACAGGGGCCTCCTACGTCTTAACAACCGGTACTGGCTCAGGCAAGTCCTTGGCGTACATCGTGCCGATCGTCGATCGCGTGTTGCGTGAGGGCAGCGGCAAAGGTGTCCGGGCGATCGTTGTCTATCCCATGAACGCGCTGGCCAATAGCCAGGTCGAGGAGCTCGAGAAGTTCCTCTCCTTCGGATTCGACGGCAATCCACCGGTGACGTTCAAGCGGTATACCGGCCAGGAGAGCTCGGACGAACGCGCCGCGATACTCGCCGATCCACCCGACATACTCCTGACGAACTACGTGATGCTCGACCTGGTCCTCACCCGCCCAGACGAGCGCTCCTCGCTCGTCCAGGCTGCCAACGGGCTCCGATTCCTCGTCCTCGATGAACTCCACACCTACCGCGGTCGCCAAGGTGCCGACGTGGCGATGCTGGTTCGCCGTGTCCGGGAGGCCTGCCACGCCGAGGAGACGCTTCAGTGCGTCGGCACGTCAGCAACTATGTCCAGTCGAGGCACCCTCGCCGAACAACAGGAAGACGTGGCTGAGGTCTCCTCGCGAATATTCGGGACCACCATCCAGCCAAAGAACGTGATCACGGAAACGATCGTCCGCGCGACGACGCGCCGTGAACCTTCCGTCGAGGCTCTTGTTGCCGCAGTGAAATCGCGCGGCATCGCGGAAATAGGAGACGTAGTCGAGGATCTGGGGTTCGCCGGGTTGCAGTCGGACCCCCTGGCGTCGTGGATTGAGGATGCCTTCGGCGTCACCTCGGAGCATGGCTCAGGACGCCTCATCCGGCAGCAGCCAACGACCGTTCAGAAGGCTGGAGCCGACCTCGCCGCGTTGACCGGATCTGATTCCTCGTCCGCAGAGACTGCGATCCGCGCCACGTTCCTCGCGGGCTCAAGGTCGGCGAACCCCATGACCCGCCGACCATTGTTCGCTTTCCGCCTGCACCAGTTCCTCTCCAAAGGTGGCTCGGTCTACGTCACACTTGAGCCCGAGGATTCACGCGAGATCACCACCGAGTTCCAGCTCGTATTACCGGGTGATTCGGCCGACCGCCGGCTCTATCCGCTCGCCTTCTGCCGTGAGTGCGGCCAGGAATACCTCGCGGTGCATCGCGGAGAATCTAGCGACAGCAGGGTCTTTCTGTCGCGACACCAACTCCGCCCGGCCAGCCCAGACGACGGGTACCTCTTCATCTCCGCTGACCATGAATGGCCAGCGGATCCGGTGACCGAGGGACGACTCCCAGCAAGCTGGACGAACGACTCCGGCGTCATCGCTGCATCGCGGAAAAAGAACGTACCTATTCGCTACGCAGCCACGTCAGATGGCCTTGCCTCACCCCATGGCCCTGGAGCGGCGCCCGACGGGTCGACCATCGCCGCCTGGATCCCTGGGGCATTCCGATTCTGCCTGCGTTGCGGCGTGTCGTACGAAGCCCCCCGGGCTAATGAGTTCAGCAAGCTGGTGAC
>DATCGT010000406.1:0-14227 GCA_036508775.1 Tepidiformaceae bacterium
GGAGATGGTGATGCCCGGGGACAACGTGACGATGAAGGTAGAACTGATTCAGCCGGTAGCGGTTGAAGAGGGTCTGCGATTTGCAATTCGCGAAGGTGGCCGCACGGTCGGCGCCGGAGTCGTGACCAAGATTACCGCTTAACCCTCCCAGGGAAGAAGAAGGAACGAAGCAATGGCCAAGGCCAAAGGCGACCGAATCATCATTAATCTGGCGTGTACGGAATGCCGCGAGCGGACCTACACGACACAGAAGAACCGCCGCAACGACGCTGACCGGATGGAGCTGAACAAGTTCTGCCCGCGTTGCCGTGTCCGCCGGCCCCACCGGGAGACGCGGTAGCCGCTATGGCACGACAACCTCGCCGTCGCACTGGCGCTGCCCCGACTGCCCCCGGAGGGGAGCCGGCAAGGCGCGTGCGGGAAAACCTTCCGCGGCCCGCGGCTGCTGCCGCCGCGGCTGCTGCCGCCGCGCCCCTCGCGGCCGGCGTGGTACGTTCGAGTGTGCCGCATAAGCGGCGCAATCCGCTGGCTTTCCTCGGCAGGTTCGAACCGCGTTTCGTCGCCGACATCATCTCCGAACTCCGCAAAGTCACCTGGCCGACGCTGGCCGAAACCCGGTACCTGACTGTCGTCGTCGCGATCGTTGCCGTTGCCGTGGGCCTGTTCCTCGGTGGCATCGACCTCGCGTTTGGATGGATAGTCCAGAGGCTGTTCTTTTAACTATGACTACCGACCCGAAGCCCATTACCGCCCTTTCGGGCGTCGTGGCTGAGAAGCCGAAGAAGCCTGCCGCTCCGCGTCGCCGCAAGGACGACGATATCGCCGAGCAGGAACAGCTGACCGACGAGGAGATCAACGCCGCTGGCCGGCGCTGGTATTTCCTCCATACGTACAGCGGCCACGAGAGCAAGGTCCGCCACGCGATCAAGAGCACCGTCGAGCAGATGGACGCGAAGGACAAGATCTTCCACGTCGTGGTGCCGACCGAAGACGAGATCGAGATTCGCGATGGGCAACGCCGGACGGTGAAGCGGAAGCTCTACCCGGGCTACGTCCTCGTCCAGACGATCGAACTCAAGGAAGGCGACCCCGACAGCGACGAAGCCTGGCACATGATCCGGAATACCACCGGCGTTACCGGCTTCGTCAGTTCAGGCACGCGCCCCGTCCCGCTTTCGGTCGAAGAAGTCGCGCACATCCTCCGCGCCATGCGGATGGAGCAGCCGCGTGTCCGCGTCGGCTACATCGTCGGGCAGAACGTCCGGATCATCGATGGCCCGTTCGAGGACTTCGTGGGCACGGTCGACGACATCAACACCGAAAAGGGCAAAGTGAAAGTGCTCGTCAATATGTTCGGCCGCGAGACGCCGGTCGAGCTGGACTTCCTCCAGGTCGAAAAGCTCTAGCCTCACTGGCGCTGCGAACTGCCTCGCTGGACGCGAGGCGCCCCACACTCGATACTGAATGTTCGCGGCCCCCCGGGGCCGCGCATTCTGCGGAGGCATGGCTTCGGCCGCGCCGTTTGTACGCCCAGGAGTACCTCGTTGGCTAAGAAAGTCCGCGCAGTGGTGACACTGCAACTCCCCGCCGGGAAGGCGAACCCGGCACCCCCCGTTGGTCCTGCTCTCGGTCAGCACGGCGTGAACATCATGGAGTTCGTGAAGGACTACAACGCGCGTTCCGCCGCCATGGCCGGCCAGATCATCCCGGCCCAGATCACGATCTTCGAAGACCGCTCGTTCACCTTCATCCTTAAGACGCCACCGGCCGCCGACATGTTGCGGAAGGCAGCCGGGATCGAGCACGGGAGCGCCAGCCCCCGCCTGGACAAGGTGGGCAAGGTGAAGGTCTCTGACCTTCGCAAGATTGCCGAAACGAAGATGCCCGATCTCAACGCCAACTCGATTGAAGAGGCGATGAAGATCATCGAAGGCACCGCGCGCAGCATGGGCATCGAGGTCGTATAGCCATGCCGAAGCACGGAAAGAAGTACACCGAAGCCCTGGCGAAAGTCGACAAGTCGAAGCTCTACAGCGTCAACGAAGCGATTTCGCTCGCGAAAGAAGTTCACCCGGCCAAGTTCGACGAGACGGTCGAACTGCACATCAGGACCGGTCTCGACCCTCGCCATGCCGAGCAGCAGATTCGCGGTAGCACCGTCCTGCCGCACGGCCTTGGCAAGGTCCTCCGCGTCCTCGTCTTCACCGAAGGCGAAGCGGTCTCAATCGCGCGAGAGGCGGGCGCCGACTTCGTCGGTAGCGACGACCTGATAAAGCAGATTGAAGGCGGCTGGACCGACTTTGATGTGGCGATCGCAACGCGCGAGATGATGGGGAAGGTCGGACGGCTGGGCCGGGTCCTCGGCCCCCGCGGGCTGATGCCGAACCCCCGCTCGGGCACGGTCGTGGCGGCGGAAGACATCGCCAAGACGATCGCTGAGGCAAAGCACGGCCGCGTCGAGTTCCGCCTCGACCGCCTGGCGCACATCCACGTCCCGCTCGGGAAGGTGTCGTTCGATGACCAGCAGCTCCGCGACAACATGGCTTCCTTCATTGAGGCCGTGAACGCCGCGAAGCCGCGCGATGCGAAGGGGCAATACATCCGGGGCGCCACCCTGACGACGACGATGGGCCCCGGCATCCACCTGGACCTCGCTGAAACCCTGGCGATGAAACTGGCCTAGTGCCGGCAGTCTTTGAACCTTTCGAAGGGGGCCGCAGCGATGCGGCCCTTTCGTTTTGCCCGCAGGTCGGCAGGCCAATCACGTAGCCCGTTTGGCGATCCTGAGGCATGCTTCCAAGGATGCTTGTCGTCCAGAAATATGGTGGTAGCTCGGTCGCGAACGCGGACCTGGTGAGGAACGTCGCCGGTCGCATTGCGCGTCGCATTCAATCCGGCGACCGGGTCGTCGCAGTCGTTTCCGCGATGGGCGACACGACCGACGACCTCCTCTCCCTCGCGCGTTCCATCACCGACACTCCCAACCCGCGCGAACTCGACATGCTCGTCGCGACCGGCGAGCAGGTCTCGTGTGCGCTGGTCGCCATGGCGCTACAGAAGATCGGGGTCGACGCCGTCAGCCTTACGGGGCAGCAGGCCGGCATCTTCACGGGCCAGCAGCAACACCAGGCCGGGCGCGTCTCTCGCGTCGAGGCGGAACGTGTCCGGGCCGAACTTGATGCCGGCCGGACGCCCGTTGTCGCCGGCTTCCAGGGCATCACCGAGGACTTCGAAATCGTCACTCTCGGGCGAGGGGCGAGCGACCTCACCGGGATTGTCATAGCGATCGCCCTCGGGGCCGACCGCTACGAGAACTGCAAGGATGTCACCGGCATCTTCACGACCGACCCGCGGATTGAACCGCGTGCCCGCCAGTTGAAGGACATCACCTACGAAGAGATGCTCGAACTCGCGACGCAGGGCTCGCAGGTGATGCACAACCGCGCCGTCGAACTCGCCTCGGTCTACAAGCTCCCCATCCTCGTCACTTCGAGTATGGTCGACGCGCCAGGGACCGTCATTCACGGAGAATCGGAATTGGAAGAACGCAACAGGGTCCGCGCAATCGCTGTCGATACGGATGTCGCGAAGGTGACGGTACGCCGTGTCCCCGACCAGCCAGGGATCGCTGCCCGGCTATTTGAGCCGCTCGCCGCCGCCGGGATCAGCGTCGACACGATCGTCCAGAACGCGAGCGAACAGCACCTGACCGACCTGACGTTCACGATGGCACGCAGCAGCCTGGCGCGCGCCGAGGCGATCATGCCGGAGATCTGCAAGGCCGTCGGCGCTCCCGACTACGCGACCGATGCGAACCTGGGCAAGGTCAGCATCGTTGGTGTCGGCATCCAGACCGCCCCGGGCTACGCCTCCCGTATGTTCCGCGCGCTGTATGACGCGAAGATCAACATCGAAATCATCTCGACGAGCGAGATCCGGTTGACCTGCATCATCGCCGCCGACCGTGTGAACGATGCAGTGCGAGCGCTCCATGCTGCCTTCGAGCTGGAGAAGGCAGACTGACTCCGGGTTAGCGACAAGTCCTCCCGGACCCCAGATTTTCACCCTGTCGATCCCTTGATTTGCCCGCCAGCGGGTGTACGTTAATTACGAGATCTCTGAGAGATCGTTCACAGGGGGTCGGAGTTATGCGAATCAAGCTGCACGCCGCCTACTGTGTCTGGATTGTGCAGAGCTAGGGTCCGCGGAACGCGGACCGGACCCCGGATCCCGCCCGGATCGGTGTCCTCACAACTGAAAAGCCCCGGGTGCGGGGAGACCAGTGCGATGCTGGCGCGCCCGGATCGTTCCCCTCGGGAATGGCGTTGAGGAGCTGCCGGATCTCTGGCGGAACTCGCCGTTTTCGCGCCCTACGGGCGCCGAGGCGGGTCGGAGAAAATTAAACAGGCCCCGCGCATTGCGGGGCCTGTTCGCGCCCGTCGCCAGGGTCGAGTTCGGTGGTGTCAGGAAAGGGCGAGGCCCACGGCGAAGAGGACACCGAGGACGAAGGTGAGGCTGGCGGTGCCCTTCAACGACAGGTTCAGGGCACGTCCGGTAGTCCCGCCGGTTACGGCGCGCAACAGCGGCAGTGCGAGGGGCAGCGAGAGCAATACGAGGAGGACGCCAGGACCAGCCTCGCCCAGCGGCCACATCGCGATAGCGACCACGTAGGCGGCGGCGACCATGAACACGTACCAGCCGCGCGTTGCCGCTTCGCCCATGACGACGCCAAGGGTATGCTTCCCGGCCTTCCGGTCGGTCTCGATGTCGCGCAGGTTGTTGATGACGAGGATGGCCGTGACCGTGCAGCCCATCGGAATCGAGGCGAGAAGGGTCGCCAGCGGCAGGTCCTTCGCCTGGACGTAATAGGTGCCGCTCACCGCGACGAGCCCGAAGAAGACGAAGGTGAAGAGGTCACCGAGGGCATGGTAGCCGGTCGGCCACGGGCCCCCGGTGTAGACGACGGCCGCGAGGATGCTTGCCAGTCCAACCGCGATGATCGGCCATCCCGCGACGACTACCAGGTAGACGCCGAGCAGCATCGCGAGCGCGAACGCTGCGACCATCCCGCCCTTCACCTGGCCCGGGGTGAGGAGCCCCGTCTGGGTAACGCGCGTAGGTCCGAGGCGGTCGGCGGTATCGGCGCCGCGCTGGAAGTCGAAGACGTCGTTGGCGAAATTGGCGCCGATTTGAAGTGCCATTGCGCCCCCGAGGGCGGCGAACGCCGGCAGGGCCGAGAAGCTGTCGCGGCCGATCGCCAGGCCCGTGCCGACCAGCACCGGCGCCACCGATGCCGTCAACGTTGCCGGCCGGGAGGCCATTCGCCAGCGGGTCAGCAGCCCGGGACCAGGGGCAGCGGCGGCCGTCATTTGCGCTCCGCGGTAACAGCCTGGATGGCGCCGAGCATGGGGGATTCCTTGCGAATGTGGTGGAACCCGGCCGCCTGCAGCATGGCCACCAGTTCCTTCTGGGGCGGCAGGTAGGCGGCGGATTCGGGCAGATAGCGGTAGGCATGGCTGTCGGAGAGCAACCCGCCGACCAGCGGTACGACCCGGCCGAAGTAGAAGGCATGTCCCCAGCGCACCACCGGGTTTGCAGGCCGGTCCACCTCCAGCAATCCGAGGCGGCCTCCCGGCTTCATCACGCGGGCGAGTTCTGCCAGTACCGGCGGGATCGCCACGAAGTTGCGCAGGGCGAACCCCGAAACCGCGACGGTAATGCTCTCATCGGCGAGCGGCAGGCGGAGGGCGTCGGCCTGGACGAGCGGGAGGCCGGGCAATCGCTGCTGAGCGCGTTCGAGCATCACGCGGGCGAAGTCGACTCCGATCACGTCAGGCGTCCGGAGCAGGGCCATCGCGGCGAAGTCCCCGGTCCCGCAGGCAAGGTCGAGGAGTCGGTCGTCGTCGAAAACGGCGAGGCGCTGGATGAGCCGCTTCCGCCAGCGCTGGTCCATCCGCCCCGTGAGGATGCGGTTCATGCGGTCATAGCCGGGCGCGATCTGATCGAACATGCGCCGGACGGCGATGGCTTTGTCTTCAGGTGCGGGGAGCGCGGTTGGCACGACGGCTATTGTCGACGGTCGGCGCCTAACGGGGATGCAGGCGTGCAGCCGTGGCGGCCCTATTCTCCCCGAAAAACGGGAGGGCGCTTCTGTTCGAACGCGTCGATGCCCTCGTGCACGTCGCGGGTGTAGGCGAGACTCTCGAAGAGGTCGAGTTCTGCCTTCAGACCTTCATTCAACGGCAGGTTCATGGCCGCGATCATCGCCCGCTTTGCCGCGACGAGGGCCAGTGGGCCGCGCGTGCACAGCTGTTCAGCGATTTGCCGTGCCTCGGTCATGAGGTCCGCCGGTTCGGTCAGCTTCGTCACGAGGCCACAGGCGAGGGCTTCCTCGGCGGAGATCATCTCGCCGCCGAGGATCATCTTTGCCGCTACCGCCCAGGGAACGTGGCGGGGGAGCCTCTGGGTTGCGCCCCAGCCGGGGATCGCGCCGAGGCTGACCTCGGGCGCGCCGAAACGAGCTGTCTTCGAGGCGATACGGATGTCGCAGGCGAGGGCGACTTCGAGGCCACCGCCGAGGGCGAGCCCGTTGACGGCGGCGATCAGGGGCTTGTCGACCACCTGGCCACGCATGATCGTCTCGGGGTGGGTGAACTTGCCGGAGCGGGGGTCGTCCATCATCGCCCGGAGCGACGTCTTCACGTCAGCACCCGCACAGAAGGCCCGCGGTCCGGCGCCGGTGATGATTCCAACCCAGGCGTGGTTGTCGCTGGCGAAACGGGCGGTCACCGCCCCGAATTGGGGCCACATCTCGAGGTCGAGGGCGTTCAGCGCCTCGGGTCGATCAATGGTGATGATCGCTGTGTGGCCTTCGACCGCGTAGGTAACGGGCATCGTGCTCAGGCAGTCCCGACGACAAACGAGACGCTGGTCGTCCCGCTCCCGCCGATGTTGAGGGTGGCGACGCGCTTCGCGCCGTTGACCTGGTAGCCGGGGGCCGTGTCGGTGACCTGGCGATAGGCGTCGAGCACCTGGCGGACGCCGGTCCCGCCGACCGGGTGGCCACAGCCGATGAGACCGCCACTGGGGTTGATGGGGAGCTGCCCGTCGAGTTCGATGACGCCCTCTTCGATGGCCTGCCAGGACTTGCCCGGCGGTGTCAGGCCGAAGTGGTCGATCGCCATGTATTCCGACGTGGTGAAGCAGTCGTGCGTCTCGATCGCGTCGATCGACCAGACGTCCGGGATCCCGGCGCGGTTGAAGGCGTCAAGGATCGCCTGGCGCGTGTGAGGCAGCACGTAGGGCTGGCCGGCACTCTCGGCCACCTTGTCGTCGAAGCCGAGGGGGGCGGTGTGGTGGCCCCAGCCCAGGATCTTCGGGATGCGCGAGATGTCGATGCCGCGGGCTTTTGCGTACTTCTCGGCGTACTTCTTCGAGGCCAGGAAGATGCAGATCGCGCCGTCCGTCACCTGCGAGCAGTCGGAGATCTTGATGCGGCCGCCGATGACGGAGTTGAAGTGGTCCGTGCTCAGCGCATGCTCTTTGCTCATGTACCAGCTGCGCGTCTGGGCGAGCGGGTTCTTCTTGGCGTTGGCGTAATTTACCGTGGCGATGTGGGCCAGGTGCTCGTCCTTGAGGCCGTAGCGCTTGTCGTACTCGTCGCCGAGGCGCCCGAAGAGCTTGGGGAAGGGGAAGCTGATCCCGGCGGCCTCGCGCTCGTACCAGGCGGCCGTCCCGAGGAAGTCGCCGCCGCGGGCCGAATCGACCGTCTTCATCTGCTCGACGCCGACGACCATCGCGCAGTCGTAGCGGCCGGCTTCGATCTCAGCCGAGGCGGCAAGGATGGCGATGGAACCGGAGGCGCATGCGGCCTCGTGGCGCCCCGTTGGCAGCCCGGCGAAGGCCGGGTCGGTCTCGACGAGGAAGGCGCCCAGGTGTCCCTGCATCGTGTAGAGCTCGGCCGCGAAGTTGCCGACGTGACCGACATCGATGTCCTGCGGGGGGATCCCGGTCGCTTCGAGGGCGCCCTGGACCACCTCGTTGAACATGGCGGAGATGTGCTTGTTCTCCTTCGACCAGTTGCGGGCGAAGTCGGTCTGATAACCACCGAGGACGTAGACAGGAGCGGGCATGTCGATCCTTTCCTGGCTTAGCCGGCGAAGTAGCGGCTGGGCGTAACGAACGGGAGGTCGAAGAGACGCGGTGGAATTTCGCCCCGGAGAGCCGCATCGAGCAGCGCGGGGCGTTTCAGTGCGTACCGATCCATCAGCGCGACCGTGCGGTCGAGCCCGATGAGGTCCACCAGGGCGGACGGCGGCACCCAGTTGAACCCTGCGCTCATGATGCGGTCGACATCGCGATAGTCGCGGGCGGGCTCGCCGGGGCCAACGCGATTGAGGGCGTAGCTGACGTAGCCGATGATCACGCGCCGGGCGATCTCCGCGTCCTCGCCGGAGGCTTCGATGAAGCGGTTGATCCCTTCGCGGTAGCGGCCGCGGTGGTGCAGGTCCTTCACTTCCTCGACGAAGGGGATCTTCAGGGCCGCGTTGCGCGGCACGTAGTTGCGATTGCCCGGCTGCAGGACTTCGTTCACGCCTTTGCCGTCCACGTAGACGCGGCGGAAGAAGCCGCCCAGGGCCGGCGTCTTGTCGCCGAGGTGACCGTGTTCCATGAGGGCGACCATGTAGGCCGGAAAGACAAACGCCTGCTTCGCCTCGTCGTTCGTGTTCGCAACGATGTTGTCGACGATCGCCTGGTGGACGTCCCAGCCGACCAGGTCGGCGGTGGCCAGGGGCGCCATTGCACGCCCGGTGTACGGGCCGATGAGTGTGTCCATGAGTTGAACGCCGTGGATTTCGGCGAGCTGTGCGACCTCATTGATGACTTTGAAGCCGATCCGGTTGCCGACGAACGCGGCCATATCCTCGCAGACAATCGCCTGGCGGCCGAAGCGAGTAGTGAGTAGTTCGCGAAGCGCTTCCACGGTCTCGGCGGGCATGTCGGAGTGAGGGATGATCTCGACGCCCACCATCACGTGGGGTGGGTTGTAGAGGTGGATCCCGGCGAAATGGCTGCGGAAGCCTGCACTGAGGCCGTGGGTCATTTGTTCGATCGAAAGGCCCGAGGACACCGTGGCGACAATCGCGTGGGGCGGTCGGGCGGCATCCACCTGGCGGAAGATGTCGCGCTTGAGCTTCATCTCCTCGGCGAGTGCCTCGAAGACGAGGTCTGCCCCCGCGAGGAGCTTCTCCATTCCTTCGTCATAGGTCGCGATGTGAATGCTGTCGGCGATGCGCTCGGACTTCGCGATTCCCTGGACGCCGGCGATGGCCGTCTCGGCCTTGCCCCGATCTCGTGCGACGAGGGTGACCTCGCAACCGGCGGCGGCAAACATTGCCCCCGCACCGGCTCCCATGGCTCCGTTCGCGCCGAGAACGACGACGCGCCGGATTTCCGGGAGAGACTGAGTCTGAGGCGATGGCCGGGTAGCTACGTCTTCCATGCGGTAATCCTGGGTGTTGCTGCTGAAGCGGAGGGAGCCAGAACAGTGCGTCCCTGTCGAGCGATCATACGGTTTTGGCGGGAATGCCACCAGTGCATACCGTACCCGAAGCTATACGTGCAGGCTATCGTTTGGCTCTGAGGTATCGGTTGTGGCACTCCCGCTCCCCTGTCCTTTCCGGACCCTGTACCCTGTGCGCGATGATCGTCGTCCTCGCCCCGGCCATGCACGCAGACGAACTCCCGGACCTCGGGCCCGGGGTTCGCGTCGTCGCCTATGCCGGCCTTGCTGACGCGATCGGGGCCCTCTCGGATTCCGCGGAATCCGCCGTCGTCTGGAGCGATGGCCTCTTTGAGGACGATCCGACCGAGATGGCGCCGTTCGTCCGGGCTCGCGGGGCCGCAACCGTGGAAGTGCGGTCGCGGGTCTGGGATGGGCGGACGCCGTCGCACCTGAGCGCGGCCTGTCGTGGCGTAATCTCCGGGTTCGGCGCGAACGGCGTGAAGCGCGCGGTCGAACTCCTCCGCGCAGAGAACAACTAGCCCGCCCGGGCCTCCACTTCCGCTGTGATCAACGTGCGGCCGCGATCGGCGAGCTGGCTGATCGTGCTCCGGTCCCGCCCGCCCAGCACCGAGGCGATCGCCGAGAGGCTGCGGCCATGCTGCTGCAGGGTGGCTGCTGCGACCGCGCGGGCGGCGGACAGGTGCGGCTTCCGGGACCGCCCGATGAGTTCCTCGAAGGTCGTTTCGAACCGGCTGGCGATGGCGTCCAGCAGGGTGCGGTCAACGGAAATGGCGGGGGCGCACTCCGCGATGGAGATGCGTGTCAACTCGAGGTCGAGGCGCGCCGGGGCCAGCTGGTTGAGGCGCTGGAGGGTCACGGCCGCGTGGGCCGCGCCCTGAAGGACGCGCACCGATGGCATTTCGACGCCGGCGATGCGGTCAATCGCCCAGGACGGCAGCGCAACACGCAGATCCCGCGACAGGCGCTCGATGAAGTCGCGGCGTTCCGCCATAGCGAAGGGTTCGATGCGGGTCGCGATTCCCGCGCTCAGTCGCGACGCCAGGCGTTCGGGCAGATCGATCTCGGAAGGATGGCGCTCGCTCCCCACGACCACATGTCCGCCGGCGTTCGTAATGGCGTCGATCGTGTGGACCAGTTCATCGAGCGTCCCCTTCTTGCCAGCCAGGTACTGGAGGTCGTCGAGGACGAGCAGGCGCGCGCTTCGCAAAGAGAGCTGGAAGTCTTCCATGGTGCCGCGGCGGATCGCGTTCATGTAGCGCGATGTGAACTCTTCTGCGTTGAGGCAGGCGACCGACCAGCCCCGGTTCGCGGCCCGGCATGCGAGAGCATGGAGGAGGTGGGACTTTCCCATCCCGGGCGAGCCGTACACAACCACGGGGCTGATCCGGAAGTCGGAGTCACCGATGAGTGCTGTGGCGCATTCGAGGGCAAGGCGGTTCCCCTCGGCGGGGACGTAGCGCTCGAAGGTATAGGAGCAGTTGAGGCTGCCCACGACGGCGCGGGCGCGCGCCGCTGGCTCGGGCGCCGCAGGGGTCGGCGAGAGATCGTCTTCGCTCGCGGCACCCTTCGGTACGAAGAGGACGCGGTATTCCTCGCCGGTCACCTGGTAGACGGCCCGCTGCACCACGACGATCAGGCGCTGATTGAGCCAGTCGCAGTTGAAAGCGGTGCGGGCCTCGACGACGAGAGTCTCCCCTTCGAGACGCAGGGCCTTGGTGCCCTTCAGCCAGGTGGTGAAGTTTTGAGTCGTAACCTCCAGTTCGAGTCGCCCGAGGACTGCCTGCCATGCGCGGGAAACGTCACGTTGCTGGGACATGCTGAACATGGACATGCGCAGGCAAACTCCTTCCTCCACACGCGTGTGGCGAATCGAAAAGGGGGCAATTCCGGTTGGTTGGTCAGCGCGCTCCGGGGGGCGTTCGGCCGAGAGAGGAGGCCGTCGCCGGTGCTGGCGTAATCGGTACAGTAGTCCCGGGCATCGGCCGGTTCAATTGAGTTATGTAGGGGAACCCCAGTCCGCACAGACTTTTCACGCCCCCCGGCTCTTATGTGGGAATCCCATCGGCAACTGTCGTAGGGCCCACGGGGACACTCCAACTGAGGCTTCTGAGCAAGGGGTTCCGGCATCAATTTTGGCCGTACCAGCGTAAAGATCTGCGCATACCGGGAGGTGACCGGCCCGGCACCTCCCGGCTACAATCGCTCAGTGACCGTCCACGTGAAGTGGTTCCAGACCCTCGTGAAACGAACGAAGTCGAACCAGGAGCGCACCGAGGTCGACTGGCGCCCGGGCCTCACCCCGCATGCCATATTCATCGCTGAAGGGTTCAAGGACGCGGACCTCGAAGCCATCATGGTCGTAATCAACGATGCCCAGGCGCAGCCAACCACATCCCTGAGCGACAACGACCGGCTCGAGTTCCTCGTCAGCATCCAGGGCGGTTAGGCGCGGGGGAAATCCTCGACGTGCAGCCCGTAGAGGGCTGGTGGCTCGATCCCCATGCCGGACAGGTACTCGCAGAGCTGGCTGCGATGGTGCACCTCGTGTTCGATCAGCCCACCGAGGACGATTTGCCAGCCAAAGCCGGATCCCATCGGGGCGATCTTCACCGGGAGCATAAGGTCGACCTCGGCCAGCCGGGCGGCAACCTCCGCCGCTGAGGCGTCGACTTCCGCCAGCAGGTCGGCGACCGTAGCACCATCGGCAACTTCGTGGCCAGCGTAAGTGTGCGGGACGCCCGAGAGCCGCACCATGTTCATGCGGCGAGTATTCGCGATGTGCAGGACAAGCTCCCCGGCGGTGAACTCGCTCGGGCGGGGACGCCAGCCGACGAGCTCCTCGCGCAGGCGTTCGACGGCCTCACGGGTGCGGCCGTGGACGCGGGCGACGTAGTTGGTCAGGTCGGTGCTGTCCATAGAGGGAGTGTAGCGAAGGCAGCTGTCCCGCCCCAAGCCAGGAACCAGGGAGTACCCTGACGAGGGAGCGACTTCTTGATCGAATCCTGGAAACAGAGCGTGCTTGTCGCGGCGGTCGTCGTGGCCGCGATCATCATCGGCGGTGTACTTTAGGCGCGATCGTTGGGGGATGCCCCAGCAGCCCTGCGGTCTCAACGGGCGTAGCGCCTTCGGAACGTGCCGCCTCGGCGAGCCCGGCAGCCGCACCGCTCGTTGAGGACGTACCGGCCAGTTGCCCGGCCTCGTCCTCTGCCGTTATCCATCCCGCCTTTCGACCTGCGGCGGGGAACGGGCCCGTCTACATGAACCTCGGGCTCCATCCTGTCGCGGGCCAGCGAACGCTCTCCTATCACGGAGCTGACTGGCGACAGAATGTCCCCCCAGGATTTGGCGGGCAGAACGTCATTTTCCTGGTCGCGCCTTCGTATCAGCAGCCGATCACGCTGAGCGTTGCAGCCCTGGAGCCCTCAGGAGGACTGCAGGCCGACTGGCCCGCCGAGGTCCTCCTGCCGGCGGACACGCCGTCGCAGATAGGCTCGCTGGCGCCGGGCCAGGCAGGCTACACGCCAATAGGGGTGACTGCCGACGGCTGGCGGATGTATTCCCACGGTGTGGTCATCCGGCTGGACCGCCCCGGCTGTTACGTGATCAATTTGACCGGTCCAGGGCTGGCGGAGCGCATCACCTTCTGGGCAACGCTTCAAACGGTCACGCCGACTCCGACCCCAACCGGACCAAAGCCGACTCCCAAGCCACCCACCGAGTGGATGCCGTTCGTGCGGATGCTCGGCCGTTCGTACCTGGCCGCTGGCTGGGGCGGAACGAACCCTCCACTTTCGCTTGATCCCTCCTTCGCAGGCAGACAGGTAGGGACAGTGCTCTGGAATGTGATGGACCCTTCGACCGATCTCTCCTACGCGAGCCGCGATGGTTCCAGCGCAATCCTCGCTGCCGGGACGCCGGTTTACGCCCTCAAAGGCTACCGCGAGGATTTCCGGCTCCTGGCCGAGACCGACTACGGCTGGCGCGTCTTCGAAACCGACGGCCTCAACGGAGCGAAGACGATCGACGATGCCCTGGACATCGGGGGAAGGTGGTGTCGGTGGAAGCAAGGACAGACGCTTTCTCTGGCTTTCCGACTGTTCTCGGGAAGGTAACCCAGCCGGATCGCGTCTCATCGCTGGTGAAACTGCTGCTCGCGCAACCGGTCACCTCGCCTACGAAAGCTACCTGGACGAGCCCTGTCCCCGAACTTCAGCTCATCTTCCGGCTCAACGACGGGACTTTGACGGTGAAGGAACTGTACGTCGGGGACTGTGAGCTATCCCAGGGCATCCCGGTGACGCAAGAGTTCTTCTCCCGGGTGGAGGCGGCGTTCACTGGCGCCAGCTAGCTGCTCAGGAGCGACTCCTTGATCGAGTCATCGAAGCAAAGCGCGCTCGCGGCAGTGCTCGTCGCGGCGATTGTTAAGCACGTCCCTTCGTCTGGTCGGAGCCCCTTGGGCCCAACAGGTTCGCTTGCCTTTGGGAGTACGCTGACGCGGGAGTTCGCCCTTGATTGAATCCTGGCAGCAGAGCGTCCTTGTCGCATTCGTCCTGGTTGCCGCGATCGCGGGCGGCGGGGCTTTGCAGCAGTGGTCGCTCGACCACAGTCCGGCCGTCACGGGGGGGGCGCGCGTTGCCATGAGGCCCTGCCCGGTCACGAAGGACATCTGCGACCTGGCGGCGTCGGTCGAAAAGAACCTGC
>DATCGT010000407.1:0-3360 GCA_036508775.1 Tepidiformaceae bacterium
GCAGTGGCGCGCCCCGTCTCTCACTCCCCAGCAGGCCGAGGCGTTCCGCGTGGCCCGCGAGACCAGCGGCCTTCCCGCCTTCTTCCACGGCGTCTATTTGATCAACCTCGGCAGCGCCGACGAGGCACTGCAGGCGCGATCCGTCGCATCGCTGAGTTCGTACCTGCGCTGGAGCGACGAACTGGGCGTCGCCGGGACGATCTTCCACGCCGGTAGTCACCTCGGCGCCGGCTTTGATGTCGTCCTTCCCCAGGTCGCTCGGCTCCTCCGGCAGGCGCTGGACGCGGTCCCGGGCGACTCGAAACTGTTGATCGAGAACAACGCGGGCCAGGGCGGCGGTATCGGCACTACCTTCGCCGAGATCGGCGCCATTATCCGTGCGCTCGATGGCGATCCTCGCGTCGGCGTTTGCCTCGACACCTGCCACGCCTACGCCATGGGCTACGACATCGCCACGCGCGAAGGCTGCGAAACGGCGATGACCGAGTTCGACCGTGAGATCGGCCTCGACCGGCTGCGCGCCGTCCATGCAAACGACAGCAAGATGCCCCTGGGCGGCGTCCGCGACCGCCACGAAAACATCGGCGACGGCACGATCGGCCTCGAAGGCTTCCGCGTCATCCTCGGGCACCGTGCCTTCGACGACGTACCGCTCCTCCTCGAGGTCCCGGGGATCGAGGGCAAGGGCCCCGACGCCGAAAACGTGAATCGCCTCAAGGCGATCCGTGCCGAGGTCGGCGCGTCGGGCCCTGGGGATTAGCGACGGCGCCTGCGATATCCAACCTCACGTCCCGCGTGGGTGGACTGCTTACCGGTCTTCCACGGCAATGAAGCGGCGCAGAATCTCTTCGGCCACCTCGACCGCGGGTATGTTCGTGTTGTCGATCCGAAGGTCGTAGTCCGACACCGATGCATGCTCGTCATACACGAGCCGAAGCTCAGCAGCAGTGAGTCTGCGATAGCCCTCGCGCGCTTCGCGCTCGCCGCTGCGGCGCACGGTCTCCTCGAATGCCGGTAAGAGGCTCACGATTGTGAGCCGGTCACCAAGAAGTTCTCTGTAGAGCACCGGGGACTCACACCAGAGCACGTCGAGGATGACGGTGTGCCAGCCCATCGTTTGAAACTGAGAGGCCAGCGAACTCACCATTCGTACGCCCATCAACTGCTGAGCGTACCCCTGATCTCCCTGCCAGGGCGTGAGGTGTGGGTTTGCGAACATCAGTCGCACCATATCGAAGTCGATTACGGCGCATGGTTTCACTCGACCTGCCAGTGCAGCTCCGATGGTGTTCTTCCCGGAGGCAGAAGTGCCGCTCAACAAAAGGTTCACCCGAGCCAGTCTACTCAGCCCGATCCGACGGTCCACGCTTGCGGTCGACGGGGTGAGATTGTCCGAGTCAATGCCGGTGCGTCGTCTCGATCGACACCGGCATTGACCAGGTCGCGCGGCTCGTTTCTCATCGCCCGTGCTGGCCCGGCTGCGCTCTCTCATTTAGGCTAACGCCCATGACAACGCCCGAGACCGGCAAGCTGACCGGCGCGCTTTTCGACGAGTGCGCCGAATGGATCTGGGAGCAGATGCAGGATGACGGGTTCTACCTCTCGGGCGAACTCGTCGACCTCATCCTCACCACCGAACGCGAACTCGCGATCCACGCCCGCCCGATCGACCAGATCGCCGGCCTCCTCTGCGACGAATTCAAGATGCGGGGCATCGCCGCTGACCCGTACCCCATCGATGCCCCGATGATCCAGCTCGTCCTCCAGTGGGAGGATGACTTCCTCGGCATGGCTGGCATTCCGCGCGCCGAAAGCTGAATCTTTCCGGTTGACCGCTCAAAGGGATGAGGACATCCTGAATCCACATCCCGCACAGGAGGTGGCCGCGAAGGAAACCGACAACCGGCACGCCGGAGAGCAAAAAGATGAAGCGCCAGGTCCACCCACAGGTGGACGACGAGGCGGGGGCAGGATCGAAAGACTCGGCGGATGGCCCCCCGGCAGGTACAGCCGTCAGGCGTCACACAAACCAGCACGGGTAACCGGCTGACAAAGGTGCGCTAGGTACCGGGAAGTTCGCAGCTTCCCCAACGCTCTCCTACCAGCACACGTTAGGTCGCAGGACCCGCCACGGCGGGCTGCCTCTCGTGTATTGCGCGTGCTCCGACTGTTCCGGCCAGCGGACCATCACTGGAGACATACGTTATGTGCGGAATTGTTGCCTACACCGGATCGAGGCAAGCGGCTTCGATCCTCGTACAGGCCCTGCGGGATCTCGAGTATCGGGGCTACGACTCGGCGGGCATCGCCGTTCTCGCGGGCCCCGCCTCTGAAGTGCGCGAAGTGGTTATCGCCAAGCGCGAAGGCAAGATCGCGAACCTCGAATTGGCCCTCGCCGCGTCCGGCTCTCTCGAAGGGACCACAGGCATCGGTCATACCCGCTGGGCGACCCACGGCAAGCCCAGCGACCGCAATGCTCATCCTCATAAGAGCTGCGGCAGCGAGGTAGTCGTCATCCACAACGGCATCGTTGAGAATTACGTCGAGCTGCGTGCCGAACTCAGCGGACGGGGTCACGTCTTCCTCAGCGAGACTGACACGGAAACGATTGCCCACCTCATGGAAGAGAAGCTGAACGCCGGCGCTGACCTGCTGACCGCGCTTCGGGAGTCCGCCCGGAGACTCGATGGCTCCCAGGCGATAGTCGCTATCAGCGAGCGAGAGCCCGGGGTCATTGCCGCCGCCCGCATCGGAAATGCCGGCGGCGTCGTCATTGGCTATGGCGACGGTGAGATGCTGGTCGCGAGCGATCTCGCCGCCATCCTTCCTCACACCCGGCGGGTTGCCTACCTGGCGGATGGCCAGCTGGCGCGGATCGATGCTGGCGGTGCGCAGTACGTCGGCAGGGATGGTCGGGCGATCACCGTCGAAACGCACGAGGTGCCGATCGACCCGATGACTGCGCTCCGGGGCGAATACCCCCACTTCATGCTCAAAGAAATCATGGAACAGCCGGTGGCCCTCTCCGACACGATTCGGAGTCTCGTCACCTTTGAACCTCCCGAGCTTCATCTCAATGACTTGGGTGCGACCACCGAACGGCTGGCGGGCATCCGGCGGGTCATCCTCATCGGGATGGGTACGAGCCTCCACGCCGCTATGGTGGGTCGTCGCTACTTTGAGGCGCTTGCGGGCGTCGCCGCTGAAACGGACAACGCGAGTGAGTTCCGCTACCGCGACCCGGTCATAGGTCCGGACACGCTCGTCGTGTCGGTAAGCCAGTCGGGCGAGACGGTGGACGTACTCGAGGCGATGGCCGTCGCCAAACGCGCGGGGGCACTCCTCGTAACGGTCTGTAAC
>DATCGT010000408.1:0-3357 GCA_036508775.1 Tepidiformaceae bacterium
AAAACGAATTCACAAACAAGCGCTTTCTGAATCTCAGTCGCCAGACGAGACCACCGCTTTGGCGACGCTGCGCTCGTAAGCCCGGGCTCCGAGCCGGCCCGAGCCGGCCATCCGATCGTCGCCATAGGAGTCGTCCGGCCCGAGATCGCCCGGACGGCGAAAGCGGTCGTCCGGAAAGCGCCGGGATAAACGAAAGCGCCGGGAGAAACCGGCATGGAGCTGGGGATGACATCGAAGGAGTAGCGATCCACGGTGACCCCGAGTCATGCGTTGGCGACCCGCGAGGGCGCAGCGAAGCGTTGACAGGGGCACGTGCAGGCTGGGCTATTGAGCCGCGAAATCAGGCGATTCGGGGTGCTGACGCCGTGTTTATAGGCGGAAGGCCACATCGCTGGCAGCGCTATCGCGAGCTGTCGGCGGACCCCGCGCGGTCGAAGAACCTGTGCATGCACGGAATCTCCATGTGCGAGACCCGGGAGATCCGACGTTCGCCCGTCCCGTTGATGGCGGGGCGGGCCGCTCGGGGAAGGCCAAGGCCGTAATCCCGAGATGGACGAGCGTCGGAAGTCAGACAGGCCCGTAGTACCTGCGAAGCTGCCGAACAACGCCGCGTTAGCGGTGGCGGAGGCGGTGGAGGAAAGGGGCCTGGCCAAGGGGAACGCGGCCAGCAAAACACGCCCCGGACACAGTGCCGGAGTGAGCGCGATAAGTGCGCTGGATCGCGTGCGCCGAGTAGCGCAGAAGGACAGGGACGTGCGGTTCACCGCGCTTCTGCACCATGTTGACGTTGATCGCCTGCGGGCGGCGTATTGGGCGCTTGAGCCCAAGGCCGCGCCGGGGGTGGACGGCGTGAGGTGGGAGGATTACGGGCAGGACTTGGAGGCGAACCTTCGGGATCTGCTCGGCCGGGTCCATCGCGGGAGCTATCGGCCGAGGCCGTCGCGCAGGGTGTACATACCGAAGCCCGATGGGCGGCTGCGGCCGCTCGGGATCGCTTCGTTGGAGGACAAGCTTCTCCAGCGGGCGGTGGTCGAGGTGTTGAACGCGATCTACGAGACGGATTTCGTCGGCTTCTCTTATGGGTTTCGGCCTGGGCGCAGCCCGCATCGGGCGTTGGACGCGCTCGCGGCCGGGATCGTGAGGAAGAAGGTGAACTGGGTGCTCGACGCGGACATTCGTGGGTTCTATGACGCCATCGACCACGGGTGGATGCTGAAGTTCTTCGAGCACCGGATCGCGGATAGGCGCGTGTTGCGTCTGATCCGTGGGTGGTTGAAGGCAGGAGTCATCGAGGACGGGGAGTGGTCGGAGACGGGGGAGGGGACGCCGCAAGGGGCATCGGTTTCGCCGTTGCTCGCCAACGTGTTTCTTCACTACGTCTTTGACTTGTGGGCCGATCAATGGAGACGCCGCAACGCGCATGGTGACATGGTCATCGTGCGCTTCGCGGACGACAACATTGTCGGTTTCGAGCACCAGAAGGATGCGCACCGGTTCCTCGTCGACCTTCGCGGCAGGCTTGCGAAGTTCGGCTTGGAGCTGGCGCCTGAGAAGACGCGGCTGATCGAGTTTGGGCGGTTCGCCGCCTCGAATCGCAAGGCGCGTGGCTCGGGCAGGCCTGAGACGTTCCAGTTCCTCGGCTTCACGCACATTTGCGCGAGGTACCGGAACGGGCGCTTCATGCTCAAGCGCATCACCGACTCGAAGCGGTTGCGGGCGAAGCTGCACAAGGTCAAGGTCGAGTGCAGGCGGCGCATGCATCTGCCCATCCCCGAGCAGGGCCAGTGGCTGGCCAGTGTGGTGCGAGGACACCTCGGCTACTACGCCGTGCCCGGCAACATCGAAGCGGTGCAAGCCTTCCGTGATCAGGCGACCCGGCACTGGTATCAGGCGTTACGGCGCCGCAGTCAGCGCACGAGTTTGAACTGGACGCGGATGCACCGCCTCGCGGCCCGATGGCTCCCGCCGGCCAAGATCATCCATCCCTGGCCTGACGCGCGGTTCGACGCTTGGACCCGAGGCAGGAGCCCAGTGCGCTAGCAGTGCACGCTGGGATCTGTGCGGGGGGCTGCCCGAGCCCGCGAGGGCGAAGGGCAGTCCCTACCGCGATCCGGCGCCTACCCGATCGCTAATCGCTTGAAGCTCCGTTGATGCCTCGTCAACCGGAGCCCCGCTGGGTGGGATGTCGTAGCGGGGTATAGGGACTAGCCGTTGAGAAGCGGCAGGCGCCGGCCGGGCAGGCTATCCGGTTCGGGATGAGCACCGCCGTCCTCGGGGTAGAGGAGACACCCAACCCGGTCGTAGCTCGTGCGTGCGGAACGCGGTAACCCCGTCGAGGTCCGGTGCTGTTCGGCCGGTAAGCCGACCGTGAGGAGGGCCCAACTCCTCGGCGGGCATCGGATGACCGAGAAGCGAACGCCGGTGGCCGAAAGGCGACAGGAAACCCGGGATCGGTTGGCCAGCCCCTCCGGTTGGTGGTCTCGGGATAACTGGCCGGATATCGGGCTGGTGCCCGGACGCGAAAGCGGGCTGACGCGGTCAGGTGAGCCTGTGAAGAGGAAGAAGACGCGATGTCAGAACCGAAGGACAAACTAGACATCACTGCCTCGGCGGTGGTGAGTGGACCAGAGGACGCGATCCTCGATTGGCGCCAGATCGATTGGCGGGCGGTCGAGAGTCAAGTACGGCGGTTGCGGCAGCGGATCTTCACGGCGTCGAAGGCGGGGGACCTTCAAAGGGTCCGCCGGTTGCAGAGGTTGATGCCCCCCTGGCCGCATAGACGGCCCTTTCTGAGATGCACCACCGGAGCGAGACACCCATTGAACCTGGTCCTCCCGCGAGGAGGCGATAGAGAGTTGCGTCAAGCTCGCCAACACCGACCCTGTGAGGACCATGACCAACACCCCACCCGACCGCACTTGACATCCCCGCCTCCTTCATAGAGAGGGGGGCCGGGCGCCGCAAGGCGCTCGGCCTACCCGAGTGCGCCCAGCATGACCAGCAGCTCGGGGGTGCGAGTCCCCCGTGGAGGTTGATGGCACCAACCACAAGTCAATGGCAACTGCGTCGTCGTGAGGCGGGGTGGGAAGGAAGCCGGAGACGAAGTCGCGACCCTAGGAATACATGGCTCGTCGTCATGGTGGCGGCGGGCTGCGCGTATGAGGCGTGGCGGTCCGGGCGAGCCGGCTCGGCATGGCGAAGCCCTATGCCCATCAAGGGACCGTTACGTAGACGCGGTGGGTGCGCGATGAAGGTTGCTGGTCTTACCTGGGGAGATCTCCACGGGAGTCCCAGATGCCCCGTCCTACGGGCTCGCGGGGTGGTGCGGGACGGCGGTCGCCGAAAGGCCGCTGCTCG
>DATCGT010000409.1:0-2885 GCA_036508775.1 Tepidiformaceae bacterium
CGGCTGGGAGGCAGTCCGCGACCAAGCGGGCTCTACTGGCTGAGCAGGGCGAAGCGCCCATCAAGGGACCAACGGGCCGATGGCTCGCCTGGGGCTCGGCCGTGCGGCGGCAGTTCGGTCTCGGCTCCGCATTTTCCCAGCGCGGTAGTCGCGCGTCGAATTTGAATGATCTTAGCCAGTTTAGCGCCATTATATAAAGTCCATAAACTTAGTATAATTGGTTCATGAATCCGATCACGAACCCCTTTGCTCCAGGTGCTGGTATGCCACCGCCGGAACTGGCGGGCCGCGATGACCTGCGCGAGACCGTCCGCGTGGCGCTTGAACGAGTGCGCCGAGGCTTCCCAACGAAGAGCGTCTTGATGGTCGGGCTTCGCGGCGTCGGCAAGACGGTGTTGCTGGACCGCATGAGAGATGACGCAGAAGCGGCTGGCATCCTGACGTTGAGGGTGGAAGCTCCGGGGAACCGTTCCTTGCCCGCCATATTGGCCCCTGAATTGCGCCAGGCGCTGCTCAGGCTCTCACGAAACGAGCTGGCAAAAGACCTTGCCCAGCGGGCTCTGCGTGCCCTGGCAGGATTCGCCAAATCGCTAAAAGTGAAATACCAGGACATCGAAGTCGGCCTTGACTTCGACCCCGAGCCTGGACTCGCGGACAACGGTGACCTCGAACATGATTTGCAAGCCCTGCTCGAGGCTGCAGGAGCAGCTGCACAAAGAGCAGGAACCGTCCTCGCGATATTTGTCGATGAACTGCAGTACGTGCACGAGGAAGAACTCGCTGCACTGACGACTGCACTGCACCGCACCGCACAGAGACGTCTCCCGGTCGTTCTGGTAGGGGCGGGACTGCCCCAGCTGCCTGGCCGAATGGGTAAGGCGAAATCCTATGCTGAACGACTCTTTGATTTTCCTGTGATAGCCTCCCTCCCTCCTGAAGCCGCGAGGCTCGCAATCGCGAAGCCCGCGAAGGATCAGGGTGTCGATGTGACACCCGAGGCGTTGGATCGCATCGTCGAGCAGACGCAGGGCTACCCGTACTTTCTCCAGGAGTGGGGGAAACACTCGTGGGATGCGGCGGACGACTCGCCCATCACCCTGGAGGACGTTGACGCCGCTTCCATTACGGCGATCGCCGCCTTGGACGAGAGTTTCTTTCGTGTGCGATTCGATCGGCTGACTCCGGTCGAGAAGAGATACCTCCGAGCCATGGCGGAGCTGGGCCCCGGTCCACACCGGTCAGGGGACATCGCCGCGGAGTTGAAGCGTGAAGTGACTTCGCTCGGTCCGACAAGGAGCCAGCTGATCTCGAAAGGAATGATCTGGAGCCCGCACCACGGCGACACCGGGTTCACAGCGCCCCTGTTCGACGAGTTCTTGCGCCGCATTATGCCGGGAGACGACTGGAGAAGAACGTAGTTAAGCAACGATGGGTGGACGGCGTTCGTCCGCCGTGTAGACGGACCGAACAGCCCAGCCCCCCTTCGCCAGCAGAGAGGAGCGCCGATCGAAAAATGGGAGCGCCTCGGTATGGCCAGATAACATGAGCCAACCAGACCGTTGGCGCGGAGCGACGGCCAAGCCCTCTCTCCGCTTTGATTTCGGCTTCGTTCATCGTCGGCCAATCACGGCGTAAACATCGCCCGCAAGGTTTTGCTGCGTCAGCGCCAGCGGCTGCGGACTCAGCGCCCCCAGCCGTCTCACCAGCCGCACCCAATCCAGCGTCCGAATTTGGACCAGCAGGATCAGCCCCTGCTTACCGCGGAATGTGAGGGGAATGCGGAAGCCGGCCGGATGCGAGCCAATGGTCATGGGCGCGACAATCACGGTGCGCCCATGACCATTCAAATCGTTCGGCGACCCCACCATATAAGCGCGTGTCTTCTGTATTTCGCTGCCGACGGTCGGGATCGCATTGGGCGAGCCAGACATCCCCGGTCTGCATCACCAGACCAGCCGAGAGGGATTCTAAGGCGCGTCAGCGCAGCAGCTTGCTGAAGCGGAAGTCGAGGTCGTCGATCAGCGTTTCTCGATCGAAATGTGAGAGGGCGTACCGCCGCCCCTCCTCATTCAACGTGAGGGTCCCCGCCCCCTGACGCGCCGCGAGGTCCCGGGGACTGCCCCGGCTACCGCTTCGAAGCCGCTGGCGTGGACGACATGCGGCAACGGGTAGGTGTAGACGACGTGTCTCCCCCGCGACAGCGCTTCCAGCACCATGAACGACATCCCGTCGTGGCTGACCAGGCGGACGAGCGCGCTGACGTCGCGGTAGAGGGCGTCCATGTCGCTGACCCAGCCGCGAGTCCGGAGGTTCGGGGGGAGTGGCTGGGTCAGGGAATCTGAGGGTGACGGGATGAGAATGAACTCCACCTCCGGCTGCTCAACGGGCAGGAGGTGGTGGGTTTCCATGTCGAACACTTCCCGGTCGAAGGCATCGACCGGGAGATACATGTGGTGCCGCTCGCCGGGCCACTGGTGAGTACATCGGAAGAGATGCTCGCGATGGTCGACCGCCTGTTGATGGACTCCGGGCATATGCGGGAGGGTGAAGAGGTCGTCGTGGTGGCCAGTCTGCCGGTTAGCGCCAAGGGATCGACGAACTTCCTGAAGCTGCACCGCATCGGAGAATCCGACCGGTACTAATTGCGCACCGGGCCTGGCGTCTGCCGGCCAAGTCCGCCCCCGTCGAGCCCCAGCGCGAACTTCACCGCGCCGCACGGTTGCCGGCGGCGTCGTGGGCGTGTGCTACGATATGTTCAGGTTCATGAACAATTCTAAGGGAGAAGAACCAAGTGGCCCGAGAACGCACAACTGAGCGTATCACCATGGACCCGGAGGTCATGGTTGGGAAGCCCGTGGTCCGGGGAACGAGGATCCCGGTCGAGC
>DATCGT010000410.1:0-8925 GCA_036508775.1 Tepidiformaceae bacterium
CCTTGCTTCCAGTCCGCGTACCGAGCGCAAGGAGATCGAGCCTCTCACTCCAGAGGAGGCAAGCCGACTCATCGAGGGCATGAGAGCTGACCGCTTCGAGGTCTTGTACCTCGCCGCCCTGTCGACGGGACTCCGCCAGGGCGAGCTGCTTGGGCTGCGCTGGTCTGACATCGACCTGGAGGCTGGCCGCCTGTCGGTCAGGCAAGCGCGTCAGCGCGTCAAGAACGCGCCCCAGTTCGCGGAGCCGAAGACCCAGCGCAGCCGCCGCACGATCGCCCTGCCCCGGGCGACGGCGCGGGCTCTGCAGGCACATCGCGTGAGCCAGCTCCAGGGCCGGTTGGTCCAGGGGGCCAAATGGGAGGACAACGACCTTGTGTTCTGTACGGCCTTGGGCCGCCCGCTAGACGCCAGCAACGTCACCCACGGGTTCCAGCGGCTGCTGGCCAGGCTCGACATCCGGCGGGTGCGGTTCCATGATCTTCGCCACACCTGCGCGACGTTCCTGCTGTCCCAGGGCGTGGATCTCCGGACCATCATGGAGGTCCTGGGTCATTCACAGATCGGCCTCACGGCGAACACCTACAGCCACGTCATGGACCGGCTCAAGGGCGACGCGGCCGACAAGATGGACCTGATGCTCGCCGCTAACAGCGGGGCTGGAGAGCGGGTTCCGGCGCGGGTTGCTGTCAACGTTGCTGTCAACGCCGTTGATTCGGCCTTCCCACGGCCCTAAAGGTCCAGATTATTGTCGAGTGCAGATTCAGAAAGTTGGCACCCCGGGCAGGACTCGAACCTGCAACCAACGGATTAGAAGGCCGTTGCTCTATCCCTTGAGCTACCGGGGCTCATTCAAAAGGTACCAGAGCCGCGGCCGTTGTTCCTCGCCGCTAACGCAGGAAGGCCATCCCAACGATGGCACCTGCAACAACCGCCAGCGCCGGACTCATCTTCAGGCCCGCCACTGCGGCGAATGCCGCTGTCGCCAGGATCGCCGCCGTTACGCTCCCAACCCCCAGTCGGAACAACGTGTAACAGCCGGCCGAGAGCAACCCAAGTGCCACCGGCGACAGCGTTCCCCGGATAAGCGTCATCACGGGCCGGTCCCCCAGCTGCGACCACCGGTCTGCCACCAGCCAGGTCAGCGCCCCGGTGGGCGCGAACATCGAGACCCCGGCAACCAGCGCGCCCGGCAACCCTGCGGCCCGGTAGCCGATCATCACCACCATCAGCATCCCCGGCCCGGGGGTCACCTGCGACAGCGCAAACGCGTCGATGAACTGCTGGTGCGTCACCCAGCCATGACCGCCGACCACTGCCCGTTCCATCTCCGGCAGGATCCCGATGCCGCCCCCGAACGCCACGAAACTGAGCCGGCTGAACACGAGGACCAGGTCGATGAGGTCCTTCACTTATGCCGGCTCCACGCGACCGCGAACGACGGCGGCAGGCAGACCGCCAGGACGAGCAGGATCGGCCAGCCGAGCGGGCCGAAAAGGACGAAGGTCAGCCCTGCCACCGCCCAACCACCTGCGCCCCCGGTCCCTCCCCGGAGTCGCACGACAGCTGCCGCAGCGAGCCCGGCCGCTGCGGCAGCCACTCCCTTGCCCACCGGACCGGTAATCGAAGCCGGCATCCCGTTGAAGTAGAGCCACGCCATGGCGACGATTGCCAGGCCGCCCGGCACCGTCAGGCAGAGCATCGCGATCACCGCGCCGCGCCAGCCCCGCAGGCGCTGGCCGAGGTACGCCGAGAGGTTCCCGATGTTCGGGCCCGGCAGCACCTGGCTCACCGCGACGGCCTCGAGGAACTCCTCGTCAGTGATCCATTTTCGTCGCGTGACGAGCGCATCCTGGAAATAGGCTGCCCGCCCGCCCCCGAAGCTCGTTACCCCGATGATGAGGAATGCCTTGAAGAGGGCGAACAGGGTTGGCTGCTTTGGCACGGTCACGGACGCCATTCGGCACAGCTTATCCACCTCCCCCGTTCCGCTCATTCGATCGCGAACGCCGTTAACTTGCGGAGTCGCGGTCCATTGCCCACGATGGCCTCGCGGAGGAAGAGCCATGCAGATCAGCCCCGGCGTCCGGGCAGTCCAGGTACCTGATGAGAACCCCATGCACCCGATGTTTACGAACATCTTCCTGGTCGGGCGCGGCCAGGTCCTGACCATCGACTCTGGCGAGGCCATGGACCGCTACAAGTGGATGCTCAAGGGCTATCTCGCGGCGACTGAGAAGGCCGAGGTGGCGCTGGCCGGCATCACCCACCATCACTCCGATCACAGCGGCAACCTGAAGTGGGCACACGAAAACCTGAAGGCGGAGATCGTCGTTCACAAAAAGGCGATTCCGCTGCTCAAGGGCAAGCTTCCGAAGCGCAGCGCTGTTCGGACCGTCGAGGACGGCCAGGTTCTTGAGCTGGGTGGCGGTGTTCGGCCGCGCATCCTCTTTGGCCCCGGGCACAGCGTCGATTCGATCTGCTACTACCTGGAGGAGGAGGGCGTCCTCTTCACCGGCGACACGCTCCTGGGCAGCAGTACAACCACCGTCAACGACCTCGGGCCCTATCGCCGGACGCTCCAGATGCTGGTCGAGCTCCCCAACCTGAAGGTCATCTGCCCGGGCCACGGCGCCATCGTCAATGACCCCCGCGAGCGTCTGAAGGGTCTCATCGCGCACCGCGAAATGCGCGAACGTCAGATTCTCGAGTCGCTCGATCAGGCTGCGCCGAAAACCAGCTGGGACATCATGCTCGAAATCTATCCCGGACTCGATAAACGCCTGCGCCGGGCGGCGGATGGCAACGTTCGGACCCATATCCGCCAGCTCGAAGAGGAGGGCCGCTTGCTGGTCCACCCGGGCAAGCCCCGTCGCCCCAACGCCGTAAAGGCCGCAAAAGAAGTCGAGCATGCGAAGTTCAGGGAGGGCATCATCAAGCAGGCGAAGAAGCTCGAAGCCGAACAGCGCCGGGTGCAGTTGCGCGCCCAGGAGAATCCCCCCGATGCGGAGTTCTCGGTACCGCCGAAGTACGAGCTCGTTGGCCGGGCGAAGGACTGAATCATGCCGCGTATGAAGCTGGAAGACCGGGAAGAGTTCCTGCGTCAGCCCCTGAACGCTGTCATCGCCACTCTCCGGCGCGATGGCATGCCGTACACGGTACCCATCTGGTTTCTCTGGAAAGACGGCGCTCTCTGGCTGACCGGCACGTATTCTCGCGTCTGGTGCAAACAGCTCCAGCGCGACCCTCGGGTCTCGCTTTGCATCGAAGGTGGCCCTCCGATTTCGGGCCACGTGGGCGTGGATGGGATGGCCGAGGTCCTCGAACTCCCGGAGTTCGACATCTGGCCGATCTCCCGAGAGCTTGCGGAGAAGTACGTCGGACGAGGTGATCCGTCCAACGCCGCGGCAGTCGATGTCTTCTTTGCCAACATGAGGACGGAACCCCGCCTCCTCTTCCGCGTGGAACCAAAGGTGATCCGCGCGATCGACATGCGCGTCTACCGGGGCAAGCGCGCCGACCGCGAGTTCCAGGAGAAGAAACAGGTCGGTTAGGGGTTCGCCTTTACTCCGCGGAGCTCGACGCCGAAATGCTCGGCCAGCGTGGTGTAGTAGGCAGTTTCATCTGCCAGCCGCTGCATCGTCCGTTCGCCATTGGCGACGACCGTGAAACGGTTGCCGCTGATCGTCTTGCGGCCCTCGGAGGTCGGCAGGGTGCAGACGTTGTTACGCGTGAACTGCGAGTCTGGCGACGTCTGGTGGTACTCGCACATCGTCGCGAACTCCTGCAGGTGGTGCGGCTTGAGCGTGAACCGGTAGACCTCTGACCACTTCTCCGCCGCTCCCCATCCCCACATGGCCCACTCGTCACCTTCGTGGGTCAGCTTGAATGCCCCCGCCGGCTCCCCCTGGGGTTCGGGGTCGTCGAGACGGAGCGGCGTTCGCGACGAGTCTCCGAAGCCGACGTCCGCAAGCCAGCGTTCTTCGAGGTGCACGAGCAGCAGCAGGTGGTCGAATTCGGGTCCGACCTTCTTCGCCGACACGACCCGCCCCGACAGCAGGTCAACGTGGAATCCAAGTTCCCGCAGCAGCGCCCCGAAGAGTCCGTTTAGTTCGTAGCAGAACCCGCCTCGGCGTTCCTCGACGACCTTCCGGAAGAATGCCCCTTCGTCGAGTGTCAGGTGCCGCCGGCCGCCGTAAATGTCGAGGTTCTCGAACGGGACGGCGTACATGTGAGCCCGGTGCAACCCTCTCAGGGTCTCTGCCGTAGGTTCGAGGCTTCCCCGGTACCCGATCCGATCGAGATAGGCCTGGACGTTCACGTTCGAAGCGTACCGTGCCCATCCCTTGGAGTCGCGGTGCCCGCAAATCTGATCGTTGACAGGGCAGAGTCGCATCCGGCTACGATTTCACATGGCGCAACACGTCCAACGACGACTTGCTATAAGCGTGCAGCCCGTTCCAAAGCAGGACGCCGAGCAGCGCCAGCGGAATTTCGCAGACGATGGCAGGGTTGAGGACTAACGCAAGGGCGCTCATAGAGGTGGATGCTGCGGGTCGTACGTCGCGCCCGGGCGTCTTCGTCGGTGGCGACAACGTCAAGGGAGTGGACCTGGTCGTTACCGCCCTCGCGGACGGTCGACGGACCGCTCACGCAATTACCGAATACCTGCAGAGTCTCGAGACAGGACCTGCTTGAAGTGGGTGGTCCGCCAGGAAGTTGGAGCGGGCGAAGGGAATCGAACCCTCGTCTCAACCTTGGGAAGGTCGCGTTCTGCCATTGAACCACACCCGCGGGCGAACGACGGTCATCGTACCATCTCCCGCCTTCTGACTACACATCACCGGGGGTGTAGCCGGAAGGCCGGAGTAGCGTATCCCATCGGACACAAGACGGCCCCGGCATTGTTGCCGGGGCCGTCTTCGGCTCTTGCCTTGAGCAGTCGAGGACCTACTTGAACTCGTAGCCGCCTTTGACCCCACCCGGCTCCGGGTCGGTCAGGACGTTCACACACGCGGGCTTCCCGCTGTCGAGAGCGCGCGCGATCGCTGACTTGATCTGCTCCGGGTGCTCGACAAACTCGCCGTGGCCGCCGAGTCCCTCCACGACCTTGTCGTAGCGGGCATTGTCGCCGAGGACGGTCGCCGGGGTGTTCCCTTCGCCGTACTGGGCCTTCTGGCCCACGTAGATCTGGTGCCAGCAGCGGTCGTTCCCAACGATCGAGACGATCGGCATGTTGAACCGGACGAACGTGTCGAAGTCGAAGCCGTTCAGCCCGAACGTGCCGTCGCCATTCACCATCACGACTCGCTTGTTCGGCGCCGCAACCGCTGCCGCCATCGCGAATCCGGTTCCGACCCCCAGCGTCCCGAAAGGCCCCGGGTCCATCCATTGGCCCGGATTGTTCACCGGCAGCACGCTCGCCGCGATCGAGACGATGTCGCCGCCGTCCCCGATGACAATCGTGTCGTCATCGATGAACTCGGCGATCTCCTTGCAGAGACGTAGCGGGTGAATCGGCACTGAGTCGGAGTTCATGAACACTTCGCGCTGGGCATCTGCCATGCCCTCTATGCCGCGAAGCTTCGTCATCCACTCGCTGTGGTCGCTCTTCCCTATCTCGGATGTGAGCTGCATCAGCGCCTGCCGAATGTTCGCCTCGATTCCGACGGAGAAGTCACGGTTCTTGCCGATCTCTCGCGGGTCGATGTCGATGTGAATGATCTTCGCGTTCTCGTTCCAGGCGGGTGGCCGGCCGTACTTGAGGCGGAAGTCGATCGGCGCGCCGAGGATGACGATGACGTCCGCCTGTGCGAACGCCGGTCGCCGCGACAGCGAGAAGAAGTTCGGGTTGTCCTGCCGGAGCGACCCGCGGCCCATCGCGTTCGTATAGACGGGTACGTCCGCTGCCTTCGCGAACTCGGCAAGTTCCTTGTGGGCCTTGTGCCAGAAGACGCCCGATCCGGCGAGGACCATCGGGGCCTTCGCCGCGGCGATCATCTGTGCAGCTTCCTTAATCAGCGTCGGGTCGCCCATGATCTCGCCGGTGGGGCGATAGGCTTTCGGCCATTCGATCTGGTCCTCGTCGACACGCCCGAAGAGCACGTCCGACGGAACCTGGATGAAGCTCGGTCCGTACCGGCCCGTCATCGCCTCGCGGAACGCCATCGCCATGTAGTAAGGGAGGCGGCGCGTCTCATACACCGTCTGCGACCACTTCGTGATCGGCTCCATTACCCGCTGGAGTTCGATGTCCTGGAGCGCGCCCATGTCGTACTGCCGTAGCGGCGACCGCCCACCAATGATGACCATCGGGCTCGATGCCTGGTAGGCGTTAGCGACAGCTGTCACGACGTCGGTAACGCCCGGGCCCGCGGTGACTACGGCAACGCCCGGCTTGAAGGTGATGCGCGAGTATCCGTCTGCCGCATGCCCGGCCGACTGCTCATGGCGCGTATCGATAATCTGGATGTCGTTCTGCAGGCATCCCTGGTAGATGTTCTGGACGTGTCCCCCGGCAAGCGTGAACAGGTGATTCACGCCTTCCTGCTTGATCATCCGCGCGATGATTTCCCCGCCGTCGATCATGTTCCCCATGCGTCGTCTCCAGCCATGTTTGTGACGGGAGTATACGCAAGGAGTGCATCGGTGTCCGGCGACGGCTACGCTCGATACATGCAACAGAGATCCTTCGGTCAGTTGGGTACAGTCAGTGCGCTGACCCTCGGCGGTGGCGGCGTCGGACAAGTCTGGGGCGCGACGACACGCGACGAGTCCATCGCCACGGTGCGCGATGCGCTGGACCTCGGTATCACGCTCCTCGACATGGCTCCGTCGTATGGGAATGGCGAGGCCGAGTCGGTCGTCGGAGAGGCGCTCGCAGGCCGCCTCCCGGACGGTGTTCGCATTACCACGAAGTTCGGTCTCGGGAACCCGCCGGCGTCCGAAGTGCGAGCCCTGCTCGAACGCTCGCTCGACGAGAGCTTCGCCCGCCTGCGCGTCTCTTTCGTGGACGTCTTTTTCCTGCACAACATGATCGTCCCCGACGACACTCGCTACCGGGGCACGTCGCGCAGCCTCTTCGTAGAAACAGTACGGCCTGAGTTCGAACGGCTCGTCCGGCTCGGCCGTATTGGAGCCTGGGGAATCACCGGCATCGGGGTTCCTGACCAGGTCATCGAGACTCTCGGCGAAGACCCCGTCCCGGGCGCAGTGCAGTGCATCGCAAACCTCCTGGATTCGCCAGGTGGACTCAAGCGCTACGCGGAACCCGCGAACCCGCGCGACATCATCGACGCGGCCTCCCGCCGGGAAGTCGCCGTGATGGGCATCCGCGCTGTCCAGGCGGGCGCTCTCACCGATGCCCTCGACCGCGATCTGCCGGCTGACCACCCCGAGATGATCGACTTCAACCGAGCATCCGGCTTTCGCGCGCTCGCGAAAGAGCTGGGCGAATCGGCCGCATCGCTGGCCCATCGCTACGCGCTATCGATCAACGGGGTCTCAACCGTGGTTCTAGGGGTGAAGAACCGGACTGAGCTCCGGGAGTGCATTGCGGCCGAGGCGAAAGGCCCTTTGCCGACTGAGCTCATTGTCCGCATCGACTCATCCGTCGCAAGCGCTATTTAGACCGCGAGGTCGCCGCCACGGTGGTTGATTGCGCCGGAAAGCGCCAGCACCACCAGCGCGACGGCCGCAAGCGCAGCGCAGACCGCGCCCAGCGCGAACGGTGCACGCGGCGAAACCTGGTCCCACAAGATCCCTGCGGCAACACTCGCCACCAGCGCCATAAGCCCGGCGATCCCCTGGAACAGCCCCATCGCCGTCGACCGCACATCGCTCGGCACAAGGTCGGCAATAAGTGCCTTGGAGACCCCGTCTGTGAGCGCGATGTACGCGCCATATACCGCGAACAATGGCCAGACAGCGACCGTCGAATCGACGAACGCGAATCCCGCGTAGACGGCCCCGAAGACCACGTAGCCAAGTGCGAGCAGCCAGGCACGGGGAAGGCGGTCCGAAACGATCCCGGCCGGTAGCGACAGCGCCGCGTACACGAGGTTGTAAGCCACGTACGCCAGCACGACGAACGTCGTCGAAAGCCCGATGTCTTTCGACCTCAGGATGAGGAACGCGTCCGACGAGTTCCCCGCCATGAATATCGTCGTCGCGCCGAGCAGCAGGAAGAACGCGATCGGTAGTGGTGCCGAGGCGGCCCGCTCACTCGTCTTCGTTTCCGCGTGAGTCGCCTTCTTCTCGGGTAGCCAGCGGAGGACGAAGACGGCGAAGATGCCCGGGATCACGGCAAGCATGATGACGAGCCTCAGGCGATCGCCAGCCAGTTGCAGCAGCCCCAGGCCCACCAGCGGTCCGACGACCGCGCCCAGCGTGTCCATGGAACGGTGGAGCCCGAAGACCTTCCCGCGATTGCCGGCATCCGTGAAGTCGGCCAGCATCGCATCCCGGGGTGCCGTCCGAATCCCCTTCCCGAACCGGTCGATGCCACGCCCGGCGAGCGCGAACGGCCAGGCGGTCGCCAGTGCCAGGAAGAACTTGCCCGCCGCTGCGAGCGCGTAGCCCGCGACCACGAACGGCTTGCGGGCGCTGATCCGGTCGGACCACCGTCCCGAGAGCAGCTTCGTGATATTCGCTAGACCTTCCGCGAACCCCTCCGTCACGCCGACCGCCAGTACCGGCGCCCCGAGCGTTTGGGTGATGAACAGCGGGAGGATCGGGTACACCATCTCGCCCGAGAAGTCCGCGAAGAAGGAAACGAGGCTGAGGACCCAGACTGGTCGTGGAATCCCGTGAATCGTCGGTCGCCGCAAGGCTAGAGCTGTGCCAGGAGCCACGCGCCTGCGGCGTTGACTACATCTGGCCCAATCTGAAAATGGCCGCCCGGCAGCCAGAGCATGTCCTTGATGCCGG
>DATCGT010000411.1:0-3195 GCA_036508775.1 Tepidiformaceae bacterium
TTGGAGCGAAACACCCGCCGATCTGCTCGAACATGTGGCTCAGGGGCAGGAGCGAGAGCATCCGGCTGTCTCGATCGATGCGAATCACGTCGAGGCCAGCATTCACGTTCGTCACGATATTGCGATGCGTGAGCATCACGCCCTTCGGATCACCGGTGGTACCCGAAGTGAAGATGATCTCCGCAAGATCGCCCGCCTGGGCAGTGTGGCCGGCTACCCGGCCGTCCATGGGCAGATCGACCGTATCAATGTCCACGGTCGGGATTTCCAACTCGTGGAGGACGGGCACCTGCTGCCGCCCCGCGAAGGCGAGGACTGGCTCGGTCTGGCTGACGACCCGCTCCACAAAGTCGCGGGAGCTGCGAACGTCGAGCGGCACCACGACTGCGCCGATGATGAACATGCCGAACATCGCGGCCGGCCAGTCGGGCTGGTTCTGAGCCCAGATGACAACCCGGTCACCCGGCTGAACCCCGCGCTCCTTCGCCAGCCGCCCAAAGGCGTGGGCGCGCAGTTCGAGGTCGGCATACGTGTAACGGATGGTCCGGACCCCCGCGCGCATCACGACCGCTGTCCGATCGGGGGTCCGGCGAGCGGTGCCTTCGAGGAGATCGACCAGCGTCTCCAATCTCGGTCAGGCCTCCAGGGTCCGGCTGAACTCGCGGACCTTCCGATCGGCATGGCTGAGGATGGGCCGGAAATGGCTGAAGCAAAGCGTCTCGAACTGGAGGCGTGAGAGCTTCTTGATGGACTCCGAGGCAGCCGTCATATCTTGCGTAAACACCCGGCTGGGAAGCATAAGGCGTCCGAACTTGTACTGCATCGCGTCCCCGACGAGAAGGACCCCGCGCTGAGGGAAATAGAGCGAGATGCTCCCCGCCGTGTGGCCCGGCGCATGGATGATTCGCATGCCCCCAAAGGCAGGGAGCTCGTCGCCGTCAGCCAGGATCTCATCGACGCGGGCGCGGCCCGGGCCGTGGTTTTCGAGCCAGCCAGCGCAGATTTTTGCGAGCAGCGGATTCACAAACGGACTGGGCAGCGGCTCGCCGCTTTCGACGTGGACCGCCTCCGCGAGGTGGACGCCGGTCTTCGCCGGTACCCAGTCCTGGAGCTCCGCGAGGCCGCCGACGTGGTCGATGTGGTAGTGGGTGATGACGATCCGCTTGAGGTCTTCCGGGGAGCGGCCGAGTTCGTCCATGGCCTCGAGGATCTTGATCCCGGAGCCGGGGCTGCCGGTATCGATCAGAGTGATCTCGTCATCGTCAACGACGAGGTAGGCGCTCGAGCCCTTCGTCCGTACCTGGTAGAGGCCGGGCAGGACTTCGACGGCCGTGCGGAAGGGAGCGGGTTTGATCTCCTCCCAGCGCTCCTGCCATGCGGGCTTCTTGAGGGCGGATGACTGTGCCATCACGCGTAAGCATAACAGGACGCAAAAAGGCCTCTCTTGCGAGAGGCCTTTTGCGGGATTGTACCGATGCCGGATGGGGGAGGGCTAACTGGGAAGCAGAGCGGTTCAAGGAAGTCCGGCACCAGCCCAACCCAGAGGGACAGTGAATTGATACCACAACGCCGGGCAGGTTCACAGACATTACACACTGAAGCTGTCGATAGCTTGTGATGGTATTCTCAATACATCTCGAAATGGCGCTTGGTTGCCACCCTTCGTGCACTCCCTCACAATGCTGTGACTTACCGGGCGGAAAGAGGAGTAGCTGTATGACCATTACCCTCGGCGACAACGAACGAGAAGCCACGTGGCGCAAGGAAGTACGCGAGTTCATCAAGAACGAAACCCCGGCCGCGATGCGCCAGCCCGCTGGCGATGCCGGCGGTGAAGCGGCGATGTTCGCGCGCGGCCGCGATGCCATGGGCGCGATGAAGGAATGGCGAGACAAGATCATCGCCAAGGGCTGGATTGCCCCCGCCTGGCCGAAGAAATACGGCGGCGCCGGCCTCGGCGTCCTCGAGCAGTTCATCCTGAGCGAAGAGTTCGCCGAGTCGGGAGTCCCGGGCAACCTGGGCGGATTCGGCGTCATGATGATCGGCCCGACCCTGATTGAGCACGGGACCGAAGAGCAGAAGGAAGAGCACCTCACCCGCATCCTCAAGGGCGAAGTGGTGTGGTGCCAGGGCTACAGCGAGCCGGGCGCGGGCAGCGACCTCGCCAGCCTGCAGACCCGTGCCGTCCGCGACGGCGACGACTACGTCCTCAACGGCCAGAAGATCTGGACGACGGGCGCGCAGTTCGCCGACTGGATGTACATGCTCGCGCGCACCGACCCGGACGCGCCGAAGCACCGCGGCATCACCTATCTCCTGGTGAACATGAAGAACCCCGGCGTGACGGTCCGCCCGCTGACGACCCTCGCGGGCACCCAGACCTTCAACGAAGTCTTCTTCGAAGACGTCCGCGTCCCGGTGAAGAACCGCGTTGGCGACGAGAACCGCGGCTGGTACGTCGGCACCACGACCCTCGACTTCGAGCGCAGCTCAATCGGCAGCGCCGTCGGCGTGCGCAAGCAGCTCGAGCGGCTCCTGGTCCAGGCGAAGGCCCCGAACAGCACCGTCTCGTTCGAGCGCCGCGTCAGCGTCCGCCACGAGTTCGTGGAACGCTGGATCGAGTGCGAAGTGGCGAAGATGCTGAGCTACCGCGTCGTGAACATGCAGGTACGCGGCCTCATCCCGAACTACGAATCCAGCATGTGCAAGCTCTTCAGCAGTGAGCTGGGACAGCGCATCGCCAACCTGAACATGCACCTCAACGGCATGAACGGGAACGCCCGGAATGCGGCGGCGATGGGTTACATGCAGGCTGTCAGCTCGACAATCGCCGGTGGCACCAGCGAAGTCCAGAAGGGCATCATCGCCACCCGCGGGCTGGGCCTGCCCCGAGGCTAGCCCCTCGCCTGGAATGAACGCCAAAGAGGCCGCCCCAAGGGGCGGCCTCTTTCTGTTTCGGGACCTCCGAGCGAACGGTTCTTCTCGCGGGTAGCCAGCGCCCGGTATACTCGCCGCATGGCGATTTACGAGTACTACTGTCCAACCTGTCGTGAGCAATTCCAGGAACGCCGGCCGATGTCGCAGGTCGCGGTGGCGGCCACCTGTGCGCAGGGCCACCCGGCGGAGAAGATGATCTCCTCCTTCGCGGCCATTACGCCGGGCACAGGGTTCGAGCCATCGATGGAGATGGGTGCG
>DATCGT010000412.1:0-2306 GCA_036508775.1 Tepidiformaceae bacterium
AGAGCAGACTCTCGGTGCGCAAGTACACGACGCCGTCGATCGCAACGACGGCTACTATGAGCAGCAATACTGGGAAGCCGACCAGCCACCACCTGGAGCGAAAGCGAGCGCCGAGAGGCGGGGCCACTTGTTCCACCTGCGGCTCACTGGGCCGAGGCGCAGCAACTGGTCGTTCAGTCAGCCGAGCCTCCGCGTGAGACGAGCTGTCTGGATGGGTTCTCTCAGGCAACTGGCCGCCCCTTCTGTCCGCACCACTACCGGGCTCCCCGGACACCTGAGGCGATCGTGCCGCCCCCGCCGCTCGGGTTGCCGCGGTGTCCGGCAACGCCGTCGCAGATCTTCTTCGGCTCCCCCTCGGCTAGGCCACGTCCTCGGCGGGTATGACCGAGCAGGGGCTGATCGCGTCCTTCGAGTCATGGCGCCCGCGGACGGGAACCCGCTGAAGCTAGTACGCAACGTCGTTCCCATACTGCAATGTCAGGCACCCGTTCGTGGAGCGCCCGGACCCGTCGCAGACCAGCTACGGCGTCTACGGGGTCCGCAAGGGCTGGCCGCGGCAGATGAACCGCGAAGGGGCCCGATGCCGCCCGCTGCACCGCCGAGCGCCCATCGAGGCTCCGAGGCGCTGGGTAAGGGCCGCCTAGGCCTGGATCACAAGCGGGCGCATCATGTCGTTCTCCTCGTTCTCCAGCATGTGGCAGTGCCAGACATAGCCCGGGCTGCCGGGGCCGGAAGCGGTCGGGTCGAATGGGAAGGCGTTCACGCCCGGCGTGACACTGGCCGGCGCATCCTGGGGCGCGAAGCGAACGAGGATCCTCGTGACCTCGTTCGAGTTCATCTTTACGGTGTCCTTCCAGCCCCTCTCGTTGGCGTCCGGGCCCCTGAGCGATCCTTTCAGGAACTTCTTCGCCGACGGGTAGGGCGCGCTCGTCCCCAGTGCGATCTTGACGTATGCCGCGCCGTCGAACTTCTGCCTGCTCAAGACACGGAACTGCACCAGATGCAGGTGCATGGGATGCGTATCGGCCGTCGTGTTGGCGATCTCCCAGATCTCAGTCGCACCGACGCGCGGCTTCTCGGTTGCCGGCTTGTCCATGAAGCCCGTGTCGTTGATGAGCACCTTGGTGGGGCCGTCCGTGCCTTGGACCTCATTGAGGAACAGCGGCCGTACCGGGATATGCGACGTGCTGGACGGCAGCGCTGGGATCTTTGCCAGTGCGGTCGGAAGCGGCTTATTGGGGATCGCAGCGTTCAGACGCGTCGCGACACGGAACTGCATTATGAGGCCCGTGGTGTTCGGATCCGCCTTATTCCCGGCGGGATAGGGACCAGGAGCCGTGTTGGTCATGACGATGGTCGTACCCGGCTTCATGCCCGTGAAGTCCAGGACCAGGTCACAGCGTTCCCCTGGGGCGATGAGCACGTTGCTCATCTTCACGGGAGCGGGAAGGTAGCCGCCGTCGGAGGCGATCTGGTGAAACGTCGCGTGGTTGGACAAGGCGATGTCGTAGAAGCGGGCCTGCGAGCCGTTGAGAACGCGGAATCGATACCTTCGCGGTTCCACTTCGAGGTACGGCCAGACCTTGCCGTTAACCACGATCTTGCTGCCGAAGAACTCAGGCCGCCATTCCGGATGGATCTTAGGGTTGACTCCCAACGTCGGATACCACAGCGTGCCATCCACGTTGAACTCCCGGTCCTGGATGGCAAGCCCCATGTCGTAGGGAGCCTGTGGCACTCCGGACTTCTGGTTCGCCGCGATGGCCGCTTCTTCAGCCGGGTCAACGATGATGTTGAACCCCGCCAGTCCGGCATATACGTTCAGTCTCGTGAGCCCCACTGCGTGGTCGTGATACCAGATCGTCGCCCCACGTTGGCGGTTGGGATAATCGGCAGTCTTCGAGCTTCCGGGCGCGAAGGCTTCGATCGGGTGACCGTCAGACACCCCAGATGCCTGCTCGCCGCCGTGCACGTGCGCGACTGCGGTCACTTTCTTTTCTCCTGGAAGGATGGTCGAGTCGATGGCGGCGTCGAGCAGGTGCTCGCCGGGCAGGTTGTTGATCCACTTGACCTTGGCCGGGCGGTGGCGCGTGTGCACGAACGTGGCCGCGGGCCATGCCACACCGAAGGCGCCATATGCGGCGCTGGCCGGTCCGTATCCCCAAACCGGCGTTGCCGGAAGGTCAGGATGCACCTGCTGCGAGACCTGCGCCATCTGGATCTCGTAGTAGTCGGTACCGGGATATGCCTTCTGGTTCGAGACGTACGCGGGCGGTATCGGCAGGGGCTGGACGAAGGGCTTCAGC
>DATCGT010000413.1:0-2008 GCA_036508775.1 Tepidiformaceae bacterium
TGCAGGCCAACCGGCTGAGAGCGGCGACTGTATAAACACCATGTCCGGAGCCCTGGTCCCTGGATCCCTTGCGAGATCTTCAATGGCAGACTAACGTATCCGACGATCCACCTATCAGACCAATTGGACCGTCAGGTGGACTCTATCAGAAAGGTGCGGTGGGCACATGCTGGGTGCGGGGAATACGCGGCCGAGCCCCTCCACGGATTTGGCCGGCAGCGGCCGCTATCCGCGGCTCAGTTCCGCGGGCATGTCGCACATCGCAGCAGCGAGCGAAGCGATAGTTCGGGAACGTCTAGGCCATCGGGTAACTTGGGCTCAGGAGGACAGCGACGTGTTGTTAGCGTCGGTGAAGCAGTTGCATTTCGCGGCGGAGAAACTGCACGACTATCCGTTAGCGAATGCGGATGAACCCTCTTTCATCCTCTACCTTGACGACGCGGCTCTGTGAACGTCGAAGATCTCCCGTTCTGCTCGGTCGCCGAGCTCGGGATTCTGATTCGGCGACGTGAAATCTCACCGAGCGAGTTGACTCGGCTCTACCTTGAGCGCCTCGACACGATCGGCCGCCGCCTGAACGCAGTCGTCACACTCACCGACGATGTGGCGATGGCCGAGGCAGCCCTTGCGGACTCAGAAATCATCCGTGGCCTGGACCGGGGGCCGCTACACGGCATTCCTTACGGGCTGAAAGACATCATCGCCACTGGCGGCGTGCCCACCTCCTGGGGGGCGGAGCCATTTCGCGACCAGGTGTTTCCCTACGATGCGACGGTGGTGAGCCGACTGCGCAACGCCGGCGCGATTCACCTCGCAAAGCTTGCAACCATCGAACTTGCAGGTGGCATGGGCTACGATCACCCCAATGCCACGTTCACCGGGGCAACCGCGAATCCGTGGGACACCACAACCTGGTCAGCCGGGTCATCCAGCGGTCCGAGCGCGGCGGTAGCAGCAGGCGCAGTGCCCTTCGCGATTGGTAGTGACACAAGCGGGTCGATCCTGCTGCCGGCCGCGTGGACCGGAACCGCTGGCCTGCGGGCGACGTATGGTCGAGTCAGCCGGTTCGGAGCCATGTCCCTGTGCTGGACGTTGGATCGGCTAGGGCCCATCTGCCGCACCGCGGAAGACTGCGGCCTCGTGCTCGGCGCAATCGCCGGGCCGGATCCTCGAGATGCCTCGACGATCCCGGACGCGTATCGCTACCACCATCGACGGCCGAAAGGTGGCTTCCGCTTCGGTGCACTGGCAGGAGCAGCTGCGGGCGTGGAACCGGAGATCGCAACAAACTATGAGCGCTCCCTGACCTTGTTGGCCACGGTCGGCCAAGTAGAAGAGGTCACGCTCCCAGATCTACCCTACGCCGAGGTGATCGATGTCATCAGCGCCGCTGAAACGTTTGCGGCGTTCGACGACTTTCTCGCCGCTGGGCGCACGCTGGAGCTGACGGCGCAGAAGGCGCGCACGCACCGTCTCGCCGGTGCGTTGCTGCCAGCTCACGAGTACATCCGGGCGCAGCGCATCCGTCGGCACATCGCCACTGCAGTCAACGATCTGCTCTGCGGCTTCGACGCCGTCGTGGCACCGACGATCGGCGCTTTTGCGTCGGGACTGGACGAGGTCTTCGAGTACATGCTGCCGGGAGCATTTCCCCAACCCATCAACTACGCCGGAGTACTCGCCGGATCACCGACGATAAGTATCGCGAACGGATTTGGTGAAAACGGGTTGCCGACATCGATTCAGTTTGCTGGCGCGCGTCTTGCGGAGAACTCCGTGCTGAGCGCGGCAAGTGCGCTTGAGGACCTACTTGACCTTCCTCCGAGGCGCCCACCGGTGGATGCTGCTCTCCAGACGCCGACGGACGGGGGGGAACGGCACGCATGACCACCTATGTGGCAAAGCGATTGGGTGGCCTAGTCATGCTACTCTTCGCAATCTCAGTTCTAGTGTTCCTGATCATAAGGTTGATTCCCGGCGACCCCGCACTTGCCATTCTAGGGACCAG
>DATCGT010000414.1:0-5685 GCA_036508775.1 Tepidiformaceae bacterium
CATCCAGACCATGCCCTCAGAAACTATGACAAGTGCCAAATCTTCATGTTCGGTCTGCCACGAAGCGCTTGAAGCGCACACCGAGACGTATTGCAACGTCTGCGGACTCGCTTTCCACCTGAACCAGCGGTCCGATATTCCCGGCAAGGACTGCGGCGAAGTCAGCATCAGCGACGAACACCTCGGGCTCGAGTTCTTCTGTCGCAACTGCATCGAGTTGGAACCCGCCGACTCCGGCGCCCTCGGCGACATCATGGACGCCGGGGAGGCGGCCCTGGCGGCGGGGCTCACCGAGGAGCAACTCGTGGCTGCCGCCGAAGAAGGCAAGATCGCCCACCGCCGGACAAAGGGCGGCACATACCTGTTCGAGCGGAGGGCGGTCCTCCTGTTCGTGCGGGAACGAGCCAGCCTGTAGTATCGCGGACAACCTTCCCGCCAGAGTGTGACCGATGCCCGCCACCCGCCGACGAACTCGCAAGCCACGAACCGCAAGCGCGGGCCCGGGTAATGCCAGCATCGCGCCGCAAACGCCTCCGCGGGTCAACGCTGCCCTCGCCCCGTGGCACTGGCGGACCTTCCCGGTGTACTTCGCCTTTTCGCTGGGCGGGTTCATCGGGCTCTACATGGGGATCATCTCCCAGTCGGTGAACAACTCGATCCTCTCGCTTGTCGTGTTCATCCTCTTCGCCAGCCTGCTTGGGTTCGGATTGTCGCGGATTACGACCCGCGTTATGGTCACCCGCAACTGGGTGCGCCCTCGCCCGGTGACGAAGAAATAGGCCAAACTGGCCGATTTCTTGACTTAGTGTAGGGTTGACACTTACCCCTCGTCAGTGGCATGGTAATCGCCTGACTTAGTGTCGTAGTAACACTAAGTAGGAGAAGCGAATGTCCACACCGACCGCGGAACGCTCGCTCGCGACCAGCGCTGAGGCGCTCGCCCTCTACAGCGACCCTGACACCTGTCCCAGTGACTCGCTGAAGCCCGTCCCGCTGGTCGAAGAAAAGGCCTTCGTCAGCTGGCAGCAGGACATCCCGCGGGCGTACCTGGAATTGCGGCCCGAAGAACTCGACCGTCGCATCCGTGCCGCGAGGGCATGGCTTGGCAAGCGGCTGGTCGTCCTGGGCCACCACTACCAGCGCGACGAGGTCATCCAGTACGCCGACTTCACCGGCGACAGCTTCAAACTCGCCCAGCACGCGGCGACGCAGCAGGAAGCCGAATACGTGCTCTTCTGCGGCGTGCATTTCATGGCCGAATCGGCCGACGTCCTTACTCGCCCCGAAGTGAAAGTCATCCTGCCGAACATGGCGGCCGGCTGCTCGATGGCCGACATGGCCGACCCCGACGACGTCTACGCGGCCTGGGACCACATCACGGGCATCCTCGGCGATTCCGCCCGCGTTGTTCCAATCACCTATATGAACAGTGCAGCCAGCCTGAAGGCGTTTGTGGGCGAGCGCGAGGGCATCGTCTGCACGTCGAGCAACGCGCCCAAGACGTTTGACTACGCCTTCGCTCGCGGCGAGAAGATCCTGTTCTTCCCCGACCAGCACCTCGGCCGGAACACCGGCTTCGAGATGGGCATCCCGCTGGACGAGATGGTCACTTGGAACTGGCGCCGGCCCGATGGCGGACTGACCAAAGAGGAAATCGAGCGGGCGAAGGTCGTCCTCTGGCAGGGCCACTGCAGCACCCACCAGCGTTTCAGCGTCGAACAGATCGAAAAGGCCCGCCGCGAGAACCCGGGCATCAACGTGATCGTTCATCCCGAGTGCAAATGGGAAGTCGTCCAGGCCGCCGATGACGCGGGTTCGACCGAGAAGATCATCCAGACCGTCGCGAACGCCGCCCCTGGTTCAACGTGGGCGATTGGCACCGAGATCAACCTGGTAAACCGGCTCGCGCAGGAAAACCCGGACAAGACGATCTTCTGCCTCGATCCGGTCGTCTGCCCCTGCAGCACGATGTACCGCATTCACCCGGCTTACCTCGCATGGGTGCTCGAAGGGCTTGTCGAAGGCCATGTCATCAACGAGATCCGCGTGGACGACGAGACTCGGAAGTGGTCGCTGGTAGCACTGGAGCGGATGCTCGCGCTGCCCTGAGGCTAGTTCGCCGACCCCAAAGCCCGGAACTTCCCCCTTTGATATTCGACTACCTCGTCGCGGGTGCGCGTGAGCAGGTCGTCGAGCAACTCCGCGAGATGTCCGACGCGGTCGCTCGCCTCGCCCTCGATCAGCCGTTGCTTCGCCTCCTCGTCCACCTGCAGCCACTGGGCGACGAAATCGACGAGACCATGCGGCTCACGCGGGAGGCTCAACCCTCGCGCCCACTGGTCCGTCATCGCCAACGCCAGCCGGAAGTAGACCGGGAAGGTAGCGCGGACCGATTCGAGGGCACGGGTGAGCGTCACGCTCGGGACCCAATCCCGGTCGTCGATTAGCTCAACCTCTCCCCGTGGGTAAGGCCGAGGGCTCAGCATCCGCACCAGTCGGAACCGCTGGACGCCCTTTGCGCTCACCATGAGGCTCCCCCCCTGGCCCTCACGGACTCCTTCGATCATCGCCGTCGTCCCGACGGCGTAAGGAACCACTGAGCGGCCTGTCTCTTCGCCCTGGCGAATGAGAACCACGCCGAAGGGTCCGGGGGTCTCCAGGAGTTCACGCGTCATCGCCAGGTAGCGGTCTTCGAAGACGCGAAGCGGCAGGCGCATCCCGGGGAAGAGGACGGTGCGGAGAGGAAAGAGGGGGATCTCCACGCGAGCGAGTCTACCCCCTGCCATGGCGCCGTGATGTCAGGCAGACCATCACTTCACGCAGGCTTCACGCGCGGGCGGCGAGCCACGCTTCCACTTCCGGCCGATGCTCCTGCAAGTGGCCAATCCCTGCGGCCTGCAGAAGGCGGTTGCCGATGCGAGGCCGGCCGCTCGCCGGGTCGTCGCCATACAGTTCCTCCGCGAGGGACTGGGCGGCGGCATCGTACTGGTGGAACGCCATGTCGAAGTCGTCGAGGGCGGCCGGCCCGTGCTTCGGGTTGGCCGCGAACTTCTCGTTCCACGCATCGGCATTGCTGTAGTCGACGCCTTCGGGGACGGGCCGCTCGCCCCTAGCGACGCGTTCGAATGCGCCCGACATCTCGCGGTACCAGCCTGCCATGTGGGCCAGGACGTGTTCGAGGTCCCACACCCCGAGCATCACCTCGCGATAGGCGGCATCCGGGAGGTCGACGATGAGTTCCCGGAACGTGACGTACTCCTGCTCGAGTGCATCAATAGCGGCGGCCTTGTCCGGCATCGCATCCCTCCGTTCTTCCAGATCATCTTAGCCGGAGGAAACAGGGGCTTCGCTACATCGCGCGAAGAATTCGGATCCGCTCCTCGATCGGCGGATGCGTATCAAAGAGGTTGTTGAGCGCGCTGGAATGTTGCTTGAGCGGGTTTTCGATGTAGAGATGAGCGGTGGCTTTGTTGGCCGCCTCGAGCGGCTCCTGGTCCGCGGCGATCTTTTCCAGCGCGGAGGCGAGCGCTCCGGGGTTTCGGCAGAGCAGTGCACCGCTGGCATCGGCGAGGTACTCACGTTTGCGGCTGATCACGAACTTGATGGTCTGGGCGATGATCGGCGCAAGGATGGCGGCCAGGATCGCAACCACCAGCAGTACCAGCGCCAGGGCGTTGCCACCTTCGTCGCGGCTCCCACGGCGCGAACCGGCACCAAACCACGTCCAGCGCATGAAGACATCGCTAAGCAGCGCGATGAGGCCAACGAGAACGGTAATGACCGTCATGAGTCGGATGTCGTAGTTCCCGATGTGAGAAAGCTCGTGCGCCAGCACGCCTTCGAGCTCGATCGGCTCCATCATGTTCAAGAGGCCTCGCGTCACCACGATGTGCGAGTGTTGCGGGTCGCGACCGGTGGCAAAGGCATTCGGAGCGGTGTCTTCCAGCACCCAGGTCTTCGGCATCGGTAAGCCCGCGCCGATGCAGAGATTCTCAACCCGGCGAACGAACTCTCGCTCCTGGTCTCCGTCTTCTTTCGTGACTTCGTGGGCCCCGGAAATCGAGAGCACCACTGCCGTCGAGGCGTAATAGCTGATGAGGGCGTAGGCGATGAGGAAGATGCCGACAAAGCCGAGGAACCCGATCGGTGCCCCGGTCGCGAGCACTATCAGTGTTGCCAGCCCACCCGCAACGACCATGAAGACGGCCATGAGCAACCAAGTCGTGCGCTTGTTCGCGCCGATCCGGTCGTAGACGAGGATGGAGCCGGGAGCGGGAGCGGGAGCGGGTGCGGTCAACGGGTACCCTCAGACGTAATCAGCTACGACGGACTAGGTGGCGCTAAAGCTGACCTTCACGTCCTGGCGCGCCTCTGGTTCTGCTTCGAAGAACTCGGCCGGCAGGAACGCGAACATCCGCGCGATGATCACGCTGGGGAAGACCTGCGACTTCTGGTTGTAGCTACTGACGTTCGTGTTATAGAACTGGCGCGCATACGCGATCTTGTCTTCGGTATCGGTCAGCTCGCGCTGCAGTTCAAGGAAGTTCTGGTTGGCTTTCAGGTCCGGGTAGGCTTCGGCGACCGCGAAGAGCGAGCGCAGGGCACCGGTCAGCACGTTGTCTGCCTGTGCCGCCTGTTGCGCGCCCTGGGCGTTGTCGAGCATGGCGCGAGCTTTCGTGACGTTTTCGAAAACCTCGCGTTCATGGGTTGCGTAGCCCTTTACGGTTTCAACAAGGTTCGGGATCAGGCTGGAGCGGCGCTTCAGCTGGACATCGATCCCTGACCACGCTTCTTTGACGTGAACGCGAGAGCGAACGAGGCCGTTATAGGTACTCCAGAGAATGAAGACTGCAATAGCGACCAGGACAACGAGAATGATTACGAGGAGCGCCACGGGCACCGCCTCCATCGGAAGATTCGTGCGAATCCTAGCACAGGCACCGCACCAGTCCCGGCAAATCGACCCAGAAATGGGGACTCATCGGCCTAATGGGCGGGGACAGCGGCCACAGTCGCGGGCAATTTCCGGCTAATGATCTCGTACGCTTCCGCGACCATGCTGTGGAGGATGTCGGCCGCCGGTCGAACGTCGTTGAGCAAACCGGAAACCTGACCGGCGGCGTTCATCAAGAGATCCTCACGTCCCGCCTCCCGCACGGAGTAGACCAGATCCTGGATGAGGAGACCCTGGAGACCCATCGGCATCGCCTGGAGGCCGCTCGCGTCCCACGCCTCGATCAATGGGTTCGTGATGTTCCGCATGGTCTTGCCGCTGTAGAGGCGAGTGATTCGCGTGTCCTCATCGACGGCCGCGAGGATGCGCTCCTTGTTGAGATCGGACTGGTTCGCTTCCTTCGCGACGACAAAGACCGTCCCACACCAAACACCGATCGCCCCGAGGGCAAGGGCCGCAACGAGCCCGCGACCATCCGCGATGCCCCCGGCCGCCAGGACCGGTGTCGGGGCCACCGCATCGACCACCTGAGGGACGAGCGCCATCGTGGCGATGCGTCCCGTGTGGCCACCGGCTTCCGTACCCTGGGCGACGACGATGTCGGCGCCGGAATCCGCCACCCGCTTGGCGTTCTTCACGTTTCCCACGAGCGAAAGGATCTTCGTGCCGTTGGCGTGCAGGCGGTCGACCCAGGGGGCCGGGCTCCCCAGGCCGGAAGCGAAGACCGGGAC
>DATCGT010000415.1:0-7682 GCA_036508775.1 Tepidiformaceae bacterium
GCGATGCCGTAACTCACGATGAGTTCGGCGTAACCAGTCAGGCACCAGCGAAAGCCCGGCTCTCGGTCTGAGAGCCGGGCTTTTTGTCCGCTAGCGTTTCGGCAGGACCTCCGCGAGAAAGGCATCCAGCGCCGCCGCGAAATCTTTCGGGTTGTCGCTGTGCACGTTGTGGGTCGCGCGGGGGATGACCACGAGGCGGGCGTTGGTCATCGCCGCAACGGTCGCCTCGGCAACCTCCGGCGCGAGGATCTTGCTGTTCTCGCCGCGGAAAAGCATAGCGGGCTGCCGAATCGCCTTCACGTCCGCCCACAGGGACTCCGCACTCTGCTTCCTGGCAGCAGCGAGCTCCTCGGGGGCCAGGGTCGCCTGGGGCCTCTTACGGTGGTCCTGCTTCCAGGTCCAGCCCTCAGCTGTCGGCTTCAAGCTGTGGGTCAGGCTGTATCGCAGGTGCGCGACCGGCCTGTGGGGCATGAACTTCACGGCCCGATTCAGGAAGTCGTCGAACCCGTTCAGCGTCTCCGTGGCCTCCCTGAACTGCTCCATCTCAACATGGCCTTCGCGCATTGTCTCGGGAGCGATGTCGACGATGCCCACCGCGTCGAGACGCTCCGGGTAGCGGGCCGCGTAGCGGATCGTGTTCATGCCGCCCATCGACATGCCCACGAGCGTCAGATGCTCGTAGCCGAGGTACTCGATGAACTGGCGGGTATCCTCCAGCATCAACGCGCCGTTATCCTCGCCAACCTGACTCTCGGGCGTCCACTCCGTGTCGCCGTGCCCGCGCTGGTCGAGCGCCACCAGGTGGTAGTGGTCGCGGAGGAGAAGCGCCGCCATGTCCCACGTATGCGCGGTGAGTGAACCGCCGTGCAGGAGGACGACGTGGGGCAGTTCAGGGTTCCCCCAATCCAGGTAATGGAACCTGATTCCGTTCAGCTGGACCTCATGGTCCGTCGGTTCGACGATCGTTCTCGGCTCGAGCCCGGCGGCCGCCGCGGCTGCCGCCATCAATTCAAGAGAACCCGTCCCAGGCATCGACACTTCGCAACTCCCTCATGTCATTCGTTATGACCGAACGCGAAGCATACGCGAACAAAGGCGATGACTACCTGTCGTTGAGGGCGAAAGGCGTGTTTCGCGTAACCTGAGGGATGTGCTGTCTCGTTCGTTCGTCGCCCTCTACGTGTCGGTCTTCGTTGCCACGATGGGCATCTCGATGGTCAGCCCGTTGCTCCCGGTTTATGCAAAGGAACTGGGGGCCTCCGGCGTCTGGCTTGGCCTGACCTTCTCCGTCTTCGCGATCGTCCAGACGATCTTCGGTCCCTTCGCCGGCCGTCTCTCCGATAGATACGGCCGGAAACCGTTCATCATGGCGGGCCTGATCATCTACTTGATCTCCGCCCTCGGGTACCTGACCGCACAGACCTTCTTCCAGGTCATCGCGTTCCGCGCATTCAGCGGGCTCGGCACCAGCCTCATCTTCTCAGTAGCGCAGGCTTACCTGGGCGACCTGACCCCTCCCGGGCGCGAGGGGCGATGGTCGGGCGCGTTCGCAACGGCGAACGTCATCGGTTTCGGTACCGGCCCCCTGTTCGCGGGCGTCTTTCGCCAGGTCTTCGGCTTTCACTCGGTCTTCGTGGCGATGGCCGTCCTCATGGGTCTGTCGGCGGCAATCGTCGCGATGTGGCTCCCTCGGAAGCCTCAACGCGCCGGGGCATCCGGCCTCCACGTCGTTTCCACCGCCCCGACCGTCGGCTTCCGCAAGGCCCTCTCCCACCGGCTGGTAGTCGCGCTCACGATTCATATGGCGATGATTTCGCTGGCGACGGGGTCGTCGCTGAGCTTCCTGGCCCTGCGGCTCGACAACGACCTCCACATCAGGCCGATCCCAATCGGGCTGGCGTTCGCGAGCCAGGACATTACGGGCGGACTCACGCAGCCGTTCTTCGGGCGGCTCGCGGACAAGGGCCGCCGCCGACTGCTGGTGGCGCTCGGACTCGCATGCTACGGGACGTTCGTCATGGCGCTTTCGGTCGCGCACACCTTCCCGATGATCGTCCTGCTGCTGTTCCTCATGGGAGGCTCGAACGGGCTCTCCCAGGTCTCAGCCGGGGCGCTCCAGATTGTGGCCGGCAGGAAGGTCGGCATGGGGACACTCCTGGGCCTCACGTCCGCCGGCAATGGCATCGGAATCGTGGTCGGCTCCGTGGTCGGAGGTCTGCTGGTCGATCAGTTCAGCATCTCGGCGGCGTTTGTCTTCAGCGGCGTCGTGATCCTCGTCGGGGTGGCGATTTTCCTCATGCTGACCCGCGGCGTGGATACATCAGGCAGGGGGTCGCTCACCCCCGTCGAGGCGGCCTCCCAGGGCGGCTGACGCCCGACTCCCCGATCTAGAACGCCACCTCGGCGATGCAGGCCGCGTCGCCCCACTTCTGTTCCGCGAGGAGACTGTCCACGGGGTCGGCGTCCATCGCGTCGTACCAGCCGCGGCGGTGGTGCCACGACCCGCAGGCCGTCACGCCGTGCCACTCGGCGCGCTCGATCTTCTCGAACATCGGACACACCCCGACGACGATCCGTATGCGGGTGTCGTCCACTCGCACGACCGTGCCCCGGTATTCGTCCGGCGGCATGAACACCTCGTACGCGAGCGCAACGAGGTCGGCCGCCTGCTGTGCCGACGCCACCCGTGCAATCCCCGCCACTTCCATCAGGGCCTTCATCTCAGCCACGCCGCGCTCCCGGTGCCACGCGAGGAAACCGCGGTTCGCATCGACCCAGCTCCCGGCTTCGCGGGCCTGCTCGGCAACCCAGCGTTCGTCCTGGTGATAGGGGAAGCGCCGCCGCAGATCTTCGATGGCCGGTCCCGACAACCGGGGACTGCTGACCTGGCTCATTTTGTCTACTCCGGGCTTGTGTCACTCCGCGACCGCCACGAGGCCGCTGTTATTGTGTACCAATTGCAGCCCACCCTGCTTCATCTACGGGTCCGACACGATCTCGGGGGTCATGAAGCATTCCGAACTTCGCGGGACGACCCTGGCCCTCCGGAACCGCGTCCTTTTCGGCATCGCGGGCGGGCTGATCGCGTGGTCGGTCTTTGACCCTGGGCGAGAAGCAACGAAACTCGGCGGCCGGGGCAATGGCGAGGCCGTAGGGCATGGGCCCAAGGCTTTAGGCCCTAGGCATTAGGGGTAGCCAAAGGCTACTTCCTGGGGGCCGCCGCCGCCTCGAACGTCGCCCGGACGGATCGCCGGAGGGCACCGTCGATCTGATCCTCAGTCGCCCCGTTCGCAAGCAACCACGGAACCTCGTGGTCGGGAACGAGCGCCCAGCAGGCAGGCGTACGTTCCTCCCGCCACCGGCTCCAGAGCCCGGCCGGGGTGGCATCGTGACCGAGGCAAATCCGGTCGGCGAATCCCGACTGGATCAGGCTGAGAGCGATGCCGCCGCGCTGGGCGACGTACTCCGGCTGGTCCGAGAAGAAGCGGTCGAGGCCGACCATCGCCCCACGGTCGAGGAGCGAGCGGAGGTAGCGCAGGTCTGACGTGTCATTCGAGTGCCCGATCGTTACGGTGCGCAGGTCCAGCCCTTCATCCGCAAAGATGTCGAGGAGCGGCGTCCCGAGTTCGTCGACCGCGCGTGTGTGACAGGAGATCGGCACGCCTGTCGCTTTCGCCGCGCGTGCCGCACCACGGGCTGTGCGCTCCAGGTGACCTCGCGATGAGAAGCGCGGTGAGCCTTCGTTCAGGCGGTACTCGAGGTCCCAGGCAAGCTTGATGATGCCCGCGCGGATCCCGCTGCCTTCGATCCCGTCCGTTATCTCGCGGGCGAAATGGGCGGCGATCTCGTCCTCGTCCCAGCCGAAGTAGATGGGCGGTACCCAGCGGTAGACGCCGGTCGCGCAGACAACGTTCACGTTCGTCCGCTCGGCGACCCGCTCGAAGAGCCACATCTGCCGCCCGAGGTCGAACGTCGTCAGGTCGATGACGGTGTCGATTCCCGACTGGTGGACGCGCTCCAGCGCCTCGACGCAGCGGTCGACCATCTCATCGCGGTCGAGGAGGCCGGGGATGCGTTCCATACCGCTCGTCCCGTTCGTCAGGTGCTCGTGCGAGAGTGTTCGTCCCAAGGCGGACGAGTCGATGGGTCCACGGATGGTCTGGACGATAGACATGGTCTTCTCCCTCTTCCTCGTTGTTCCGGGCCCGGGGAAAGCCGGCGCGGCGTTGAATCTACACTCAAGGGGCGGCGATGCCCACTGGACGGGTGCGGCTCTCAGCCGATCTGTTACAAAAGCGGAACAGGATTTGCCGTTCCCTGACCTCGTAAGCCAACTGACACGCGGTACTATGAGGACTGGCCCCGCCTGTCGCCCCCGCCGGACGGTGCCTCCGGGGGAATTGGAAGCAAGATGTTCCGTGATCTGATCTACCGTTTCTACCAGGGCAGGCTTGAAGCGGCTGTCCGCGATCGCGACATGCCAAAACACGTCGGCGTCATCCTGGACGGGAATCGCCGCTACGCCCGCAAGAGCGAAGTCGCGATCGGTGCCGGTCACCGCGCCGGGGCCGACAAGGGCGAAGAACTCATCGAGTGGTGCGACGACCTGGGCATCCCGGCCGTCACCATCTGGGTGCTCTCAACCGACAACTTCAAGCGCGATCCCGAGGAACTGGAGACGATCTTCACCATTATCGAGGAGAAGATCGCCGCTCTCGGAGACTCCCAGACCCGGCGAAGCAAGCGCCGCCGCATTCGCGCAGTGGGGCGCCTCGAACTCCTCCCCGAATCGACCCGCGAAGCAATCCAGCGAGTCGAGCGCGACACCGCCGACTACGGTCCATACGAACTCCTTGTCGCGGTGGGATACGGCGGGCGCGAGGAGATCACCGACGCGGTGAAGCGCCTGATTGCCGACCGGATCAAGAGCGGCGAATCGTTAGAGGGCATCGCCAGCCACCTTGAACCGGACGAGATCAGCCGCTACATGTACGCCTCGGACATCCCCGACCCGGACCTCATCATCCGGACCTCGGGCGAGGTGCGGTTGTCCGGCTTCCTGCTCTGGCAGAGCGCCTACAGCGAGTACTACTTCTGCGACGTCTACTGGCCGGAGTTCCGCCGGATCGACTTCCTGCGTGCCATCCGGTCGTACGACCGACGGCAGAGGCGCCGGGGCATCTGAGAGCGGCGCCTACCAGGCCTTCGCGAATCGATCGGTGGCGCGGATCAGTTCCTGCGTTATGCCAGGGTGGTCGGCGGCGTGCCCGGCGTCATCGACAACCACCAGTGCAGCGCGCGGCCATGTGCGACTAAGCTCCCATGCGTTGGAGAGCGGCGCCTGTAAGTCGAAGCGCCCATTCACGAGAATCCCCGGGATATCGGCGAGAGCGGGAGCGCCGCGAAGGAGCGATCCGTCTTCGAGGAAGCCGTCGTTCCGCACGTAGTGAGTCACGAGACGGGCAAACGCCATCGCGAAATCCGGATCGGTGAAGCGCCGGGACAGGCCCGTCGTGGGAGGCCAGGCTGGTGTTGCGGACTCCCACATGCACCATTCCGTTGCCGCCGCCTTACGAACTGCCGGGTCGGGATCATTCAGCAGTCCGTGGTAAGCCTCGACCACATCGCCGTCTCGTTTGGCCAATGGCAGGGCGGTGCGCAAGCGCTCCCATTCCTCGGGGAACATGACCGCCATCCCGCCGCGAAACGTCCAGTCGAATTCCTTGCGGCGCCCGGTCGTCACGCCGAACAGGATCATCTCAGTGACCCGGTCCGGGTGTGACTCGGCGTAGGCGAGGGCCAGAGTGCTGCCCCACGACCCGCCGAGCACCAACCAGCGATCCACGCCGAGGTGCCGGCGCAGGAGGTCCATGTCTGCCACGAGGTTCTGCGTGGTGTTCGTCGCCAGGTCGGTCGACAGCGCGCTGGCGTGCGGCGTGCTCCGACCACAGGCCCGTTGATCGAACAGGACGATGCGATAGGCAAGTGGATCAAACAGCCTGCGGTGCCACGCCGAACAACCCGAACCAGGTCCGCCATGCAAGACAACGGCCGGCTTTCCGCCGGGATTGCCACAGGTCTCCCAGTAGACGCGGCTGCCATCCCCCACGTCCAACATGCCGTGGTCGTACGGTTTGATCTCCGGATACAGGAGTGGCATCGTAGGTCGCTTCCCGGGTGTCATCGCTCAGTTCCTGGCAAGATCGCCGCTTTCGCCATGTTCCACCACCTACTATCGCCGAAGTGGTCGCGCTCGTAGAGCCACCATTCCGCGCCCCAGAGGTACACGCGGCTTGCACCGGTGCGGCGGGCGTAATCGATGTTGTCCTGGAAGTGCGCGGGGGTCAGATCGTCCGCAGGATTCGTCGGCGAAACCAGCCGGATGTCGTTCGACCATGGTTCGGCCTGCATCTCGGTGATCCAGAAGTCGCGGCCCGCGGCCTTCGCGGCACGGGCCTGGGCGGCGTAGTTCGTCTGCAAGGGCCCGATTTCGAGGATCGGGACGATGACTTCCTGCCCGGCGATGTCGTAGCGGCGGAAGGGGTAGATGCTGGTCCCGAGGACATCGGAGTCGGCGAGGGCTACCTTCCATCGCCGATCGAAGACGAAGTGCTGCGCGTGGTTGATGACGACCGGCCGGTGGGTCGGATCATCGGTGCGGATAATCCCCACCTCCTCTCGCACGAAGTCCTCTCCGAGTACCCAGCCGTTCGCGCGTGGTGAGGCGACATACGGCTCGTTGTCCGCTGACCAGGAATCAATCGCGGCCGACCCGGCGACGTGACTGACAACGGCGGAGACCATCTCAAGGGCATGCGCGCGCAGGAAAGGATCGTCCGAGACCGTCTCGCTGTCCTTGAGACGGGAGCCATCGAGGACCCACTGGGGAATGTAGTACTCGGGGTGGCGTTGGCCCTTCACGCCGACGGTCAGGAGCACTTTCGCCTCGCGCGCTTCGGCGGCCCCCAGGAGGGCGTCGACCAGCGAGAAATCGTACAGGCCCGGCGCGGGTTCGACCTGTGACCATTCCACCGAGATGCGCACGTAGCGGACCCCAAGCCCGGCGAGCAACTCATCGAGCCTCGCGGCGCACCATTCCGCTCGCCCCGGCCGGTCGCGAGACACGTACCCCGCAGTGCCAAGCGATGGGTCTTCGAGGAGCAAGTATTCCGCCTGGTCGCAGCTGAAATTGATCCCGAAGGCGGGATTGCCTGCCGCCTCAACGTGCGGCCAGCTCAGCCTGACGAACAGATAAGCGAACCCGGCAAGCAGAATTGTACAGGCAAGAGCCCCCGCGCCCCACGCGGCAAAGGCCCTGGTCACCCGCCGGCGAGAAGGCCCGTCGGGCGTCACATCACGCTCCTAGACGGGCGGACGGTCGGCGATGACGCCGGCCTCTTCCAGCGCGGTGATGCGGGCGTCATCGTAGCCCGACAGGGACTGGAGAATCGACCGATTATGTTCGCCCAGACGCGGGGCATCCGCTCGAAAGACGGGTGGCGTCGCGGAGAACTTGAGCGGCAGGCCGGGGTAGTCGTGCGTGCCAGCACTGGGATGGTCGAGGGGGACGAAGAATCCTCGTGCGCGGAGATGGGGATCCTCATGCATTCCTTTCGCGCTGAGCACCTCGCCGGCGGCGATGCCGTGGGACTGGAGCGCGAGCATCGCGCTGTGAGCATCCT
>DATCGT010000416.1:0-2902 GCA_036508775.1 Tepidiformaceae bacterium
CCCACGCCAATCCCGGTGTGATGACGCGCGACGAGATCCTGGTCCTGCGAAAGGTCACCATCTCCCAGGGGATCATGCTCGAGAGCGCCAGCGAACGCCTCGGCGGCAAGGGCATGGTTCACTACGGTTCGCCCGACAAGCGTCCCTCCGCGAGGCTCGAAACCATCCGCCTGGCCGGCGAACTCAAGGTGCCATTCACCTCGGGGATCCTGATCGGAATCGGCGAGACGCGAACAGAGCGCATTGAGGCTCTCCTCGCGCTCCGTGCACTCCACGAGGACCACGGCCATATCCAGGAGATCATCGTCCAGAACTTCCGCGCCAAGTCCGGAACGCTGATGGCAGACGCCCCAGAGCCCGACCTTGACGACCTCCTCTGGACCATCGCCGTCGCCCGCATCCTTTTCGGCGCCGACATGAACATCCAGGCGCCACCCAACCTCAGTTATGACGACTACCCCCGTCTGGTCGCGGCGGGGTTGAACGACTGGGGCGGCGTCTCACCGGTGACACCGGACCACGTCAACCCCGAAGCCCCCTGGCCGCACCTGGACGCCCTCCGCGAGAACACCGCCACCTGTGGCAAGGAACTCATCGAGCGCCTGGCCGTTTACCCGTCCTACGCTCTCGACTCCGACCGCTGGCAGAGTACGGACATGCGCACCCCGGTCATCCGCGCGATCGACAGCGATGGCTTCGCCCGCGTCGACTCCTGGTCGCCCGGGGACTCGCAGGACGAACCTCCTCCCAGCGACATCCCCGCGAAACTCTCTCCGACACTCCGTCACCCCGATACTTCGACACCCGACGTTCGCGCCATCCTTGATCGAACCGTTGCCGGCGAGGAGCTCGACCAGGCGGACATCGTCCGCCTCTTCCAGGCCCGCGGTGATGACTACCACCTCGTCTGCGAGGCCGCCGACACTCTGCGCAAGACCGTCAACCGCGAGACGGTCACCTACGTGGTCAACCGCAACATCAACTACACGAACATCTGCTACTTCAAGTGCCAGTTCTGCGCCTTCTCAAAGGGGAAGCTGAGCGAGAGCCTGCGCGGCACGCCCTACGACCTCGGCCTCGATGAGGTCGTCCGCCGGGCACGCGAGGGCTGGGAGCGCGGCGCGACCGAAGTCTGCATGCAGGGCGGCATCCATCCCGAATACACCGGGGCCACCTACATTTCGATCCTGCAGGCGGTGAAGCAGGCGCTGCCGGGCATGCACATCCACGCCCTCTCACCGCTCGAGGTTGCGCAGGGCGCCCAGACTCTTGGCATCGGCGTCCCGGAGTTCCTGACCCAGCTGAAGGCCGCCGGGCTCGGCACCCTCCCCGGCACAGCCGCTGAGATCCTCGATGACGAGATCCGCGCCACACTCTGTCCCGATAAGCTCAAGACCGACGAGTGGCTGAGCGTCGTCGAGGCGGCCCACCACGCGGGCTTCCGGACCACCTCAACGATCATGTACGGGCATATCGAGACCGCGACCAACTGGGCCCGCCACCTCATCCGTCTCCGCGACCTCCAGAAGCGAACGGGCGGGATCTCCGAGTTCGTGCCCCTCCCGTTCGTCCACATGGAAGCGCCCATGTACCTCAAGGGAAAAGCCCGCAAAGGCCCCACCTTCCGCGAAGCCGTTCTCATGCATGCGGTGGCACGCCTCGCGCTTCACCCACACATCACCAACATCCAGGTCTCCTGGGTAAAAATGGGGGAGAAGGGTGTGAAGGCGTGTCTCAACGCCGGCGCCAACGACCTCGGGGGCACCCTCATGAACGAAAGCATCTCGCGCGCCGCCGGCGCCGATTTCGGCCAGGAACTGCCACCGGAGGAGATGGAGCGAATCATCCTCAGCATCGGCCGCAAGCCGGCCCAGCGGACGACCCTCTACGGCCTCGCCCCCGAGGACCGGCAGATCGCCTCGTTCAACGCCCCCGAGCTGACGCCGCTGGTCCTTACCCCCGTGAAGAAGTACGAACGCCGCAGGACCGCTGCTCATGCCTGAACGCTCCTACGCTGTCCGGCAGGGCGGGCCCGACGATGTAGAGGCGATCTGCGCTCAGCGACGCGCGATGTATGTCGACATGGGACAGGAGGACGCGGCGGCGCTCGACGAGATGACCGCCCGATTCCGCCCGTGGGTGGTGCAGCGGCTGAGCGACGGGACCTACCTCGCCTGGCTCATCGAGACAAATGGTCGGACCGTCGCCGGTGCGGGCGTCTGGATGAAGCCCGTTCTGCCGGGTCTCCGCGGAACCCGACCGGAAGTGCCTTATGTCCTCAACGTCTACTGTGCCCCCGACCACCGGCGCCGAGGCCTCGCTCGCCTGCTCATGGATGCGATTGTCACCTGGGCGAAGGACCACGGCCATCGCGTCGTTGAACTCCACGCGAGCGACGAAGGGCGCCCGTTGTACGACTCCATGGGATTCCTTGCGACAAACGAAATGCGCCTGACGTTGGGTTAACGCGGCCGCCAGGTCACAAGCCCGAGCGGGATCGGGCCCGACGGAAGGGCGTAGCCTTTCTCCCGCTCCGCCAGTTCCCCGGCAAGCAGCGCCTGCAGCTGCCGGTCCTTCGCGCCGCCCGGCTCGATAAACAGCTGCTGCCGGAAGAAGGTCGCGGCGCCTTCGAGGTTCGCGTAGCCCTGTGTTGGCCGCGTCAGCATCTTCACTTCGAAGAAATGCCCGCGCGCCAGCAGCAGGGTGAGGAACTCCGGCAACGCAGGAAGCGGCTCGCGTTCCTCGCCGTGGATTTGCGGCCAGAAACGCGCCGCGACCTGTGCCGGTGACTCCGCCAGCATGACTGCCACGCATAACCGTCGCGTCGCCGCTTCCATCGCATCAACGAACGGCCCGATCGCCTCGATGTCGTACCCCACGTGCGAGATCAGGGAAACGTCCG
>DATCGT010000417.1:0-4940 GCA_036508775.1 Tepidiformaceae bacterium
CGTGCATCGCCAATCTGTCGAACGACGAGGTGTTCACCCCGCCGGAACTGGCGAACCAAATGCTCGACACATTGGCGTCGGAGTGGGCGGAGGCAAACGACGGAGAAGACATCTGGTCCAACAGTTCGGTGACGTTCCTTGATCCGTGCACCAAAACGGGTGTTTTCCTTCGCGAGATCACGAAACGGCTCATTGAAGGCCTCGCGAGCCAGATGCCGGACCTCGGACAGCGTGTAGACCACATCCTGACGAAGCAGGTCTACGGGCTCGCCATAACAGAACTGACCGGCCTACTGGCCAGGCGGACCCTGTACTGCTCGAAGTTCGCCGATGGCCAGCATTCGGTGGCGACGTCGTTCGGTAGTTCCGAGGGGAACATCTGGTTTGATCAGCAAGACCACTCCTGGCGACGTGGATCATGCACCTACTGCGGCGCCAGTCAGTCCGAGTTCGACCGTGACGGTGAACTCGAAGCTCATGCCTACGCCTTCATTCACACGGCAGATGCCCAAGGTCGCGTTCCTGAGTTCTTCGGAGGCAAGATGCAGTTCGACGTAGTAATCGGCAACCCTCCGTATCAGCTGGCCGACGGCGGGGGCGGCAATGGCACGAGCGCCGCGCCGATCTACCAGTTGTTCGTCGAGCAAGCCAAGAAACTCGACCCGCGCTACCTGTCGCTGGTCATTCCGTCTCGCTGGTTCGCGGGCGGGAAGGGCTTGGACGACTTCCGCGAGAGCATGCTGGCCGATAACCGCACCCGTGTGATCCACGACTACTGGTTAGTCGGCGACGTCTTCCCGGGCGTGGCTATACAGGGCGGCGTGTGCTACTTCCTGTGGGACCGGGAGCACCCTGGTGCATGTCGAGTAATCACCCACTACGACGGCAAAGTGCTATCGAGCTCGACGCGCCCATTGATGGAACCGGGATCGGACGTATTCATCCGCTACAACGAAGCAATCTCCATCTTGAAGAGGATCGCGGCCGTAGAGAACGCGGCCGATGGCTCCGCCGACACCCTCGCATTGCCTGAGCAGAAGCGCTTTTCGAGACTCGTCAGTTCCAGGAACCCATTTGGCTTGCCCTCAGCATTCAAGGTCCGAGCGACCCAACGCGCGGGCGATGTCATTGCCTACTGGAACGGAGGCCCCGGTTTCAAGAAGAGCGGCAAGGGTTGGGTCTCGCGCTCTGATGCGACCGACGCAGGCCACTTGATTGACCCGTGGAAGGTCTTTATTGGGAAGGCCTATGGCGACCGTGGCGGCGGCGGAGCCAGTCGCGATGCGCCGCCGAAGGCGGTTCTAGGGCGGCCGTTTGTCGGGGAGCCGGGCTCGGTGTGCACCGAGACGTATCTCTGCATCGGCCCTTTGGGGTCCGAGAGTGAAGCCGCTAATGTCTGCTCCTACATCTCCTGCAAACTGACGCGGTTTCTGGTGATGCTGCAAAAGCCCTCCCAGAACACGACAAAGAAGACGTACACCTTTGTCCCGCAGCAAGACTTCACCAAGCCTTGGACCGACGCCGAACTGTACGAAAAGTACGGCCTGAGCGAGGACGAGATCGCCTTCGTCGAGTGGATGATCCGTCCGATGACGCTCGACGGGGGGCATGACGAGGTGGAGGACCTCGATGAGTAGGGATCCCACCGATCTCTTTCCCGAGAAGCCGAAGGCTTCGCTGCGCGTCTACGCCTACGCGATCGAGGACTCGGCCCACGCCGGCCTGTTGAAGATCGGCCAGACCACGCTCGACGTTAAGACGCGCGTCGCTCAGCAGCTGACAACGGCTGGCATAAAGAACTTCACGATCGTGCTCGACGAGTCGGCGGCGCGCGAGAACGGGGCAGATTTCAGCGATCACGAACTGCGGGCGCGGTTGGTCGCCAAAGGGTTCGATAACCCGATGCTCGAATGGATGCGCTGTTCGGTGGCCGATGTCCAGACCGCGATCGCGGAACTCCGGTCAGGACAGGAGCTGAGCGGCACCCACCACCTGGACTTCCCGATGCGGCCGGAGCAGGAGGCCGCGGTCGAGAAGACGCTGGCCTACTTCGAGTCCATCTGGGCCGAAGTTATCGGCGCGGCACCGCGCTTCCTGTGGAACGCCAAGATGCGCTTCGGCAAGACGTTCACGGCGTACCAGCTCGCCAAGCGCCTGGGGGCCAAGCGCGTGCTTGTCGTGACCTTCAAGCCGGCCGTCGAGGATTCGTGGGAGGAGGACCTGAACTCCCACGTCGCATTCGACGGCTGGCAGTTCCGGTCCAGCGCGACTGGCGGCGACCCGTCGAGCGCAAGCCGCGACACGCCGCTCGTCTACTTCGGCTCCTTTCAGGACCTACTCGGGCGCGACAAGAACGGCAACATCAAGGCCAAGAACGAGTGGCTGCACACCATCAACTGGGACCTCGTCGTCTTCGATGAGTACCACTTTGGCGCCTGGCGCGACAACGCGCGCGAGCTGTTCGAGGGTGAGGACCCTGACGTGGCCAAGCGCGAGGTAGCGCTCGAATTCTCCGCCGAGCTGACTAAGTTCGATGAGGAGATGGCCGAGCTAAACGAGGGCGAGGCTGAGTTCCTGCCAATCACCAGTCGCGCTTACCTGTACCTGTCGGGCACGCCGTTTCGGGCCCTGGCTACGGGCGAGTTCATCGAAGAGCAGATATTCAACTGGACCTATACGGACGAACAGCGGGCCAAGCACGAGTACGCCGCCGCGCATCCGGGTGAGCCGAACCCATACGAGGCGCTGCCCGAGATGCGGCTATTCACATACCAGATGCCCGACGAACTGATCGCGGTCGCGCACCAGGGCGAGTTCGACGAATTCGACCTCAACGCCTTCTTCGAGGCAACTGGAAAGGGCAAGGACGCCGAGTTCAAGCACAAAGGCGACGTTCGGAAGTGGCTCGACATCATCCGAGGCGCCTATCTGCCGACTCAGATTGACGCCCTCAAAATGGGTACGCGGCCGCCCTTGCCGTACTCGGACCACCGCCTGATGCGCTACGTCCAGCATTCGCTCTGGCTCCTGCCCAACGTCGCTGCCTGCCAGGCGATGGCCAACCTGATGGCCGAGCCGCAGAACACCTACTGGCATGCATACAAAGTGTTGGTTGTCGCAGGACCTGCGGCCGGCATTGGGCTCGCGGCCCTGCCTCCGGTCCGCCAAGCGATCGGTGACGGGAAGCAGACGCAGACGATCACGCTCACGTGCGGCAAGCTGACAACAGGTGTGACGGTCCGTCAGTGGTCGGCCATCCTGATGCTGCGCAACCTTCAAGCGCCTGAGACCTACTTCCAAGCAGCCTTCCGCGTCCAGTCGCCGTGGTCAATCAAGAACCCGAAGGGCGATGATCCAACTGAGGAGCAGATCCTTAAACCTGCTTGTTTCGTCTTCGACTTCGCGCCGACTCGGGCGCTGCGCCAGATTGCCGACTACGGCATCCGCCTCTCGCCAGAAGAATCCAATCCCGAACGAGCGGTGGAGGAACTCGTTTCGTTCCTGCCCGTCCTGGCCTACGACGGCTCGAACATGACGCAGATTGATGCGGGCGCCATTCTCGACATCGCCATGTCGGGCACATCGGCCACGTTGCTGGCCCGTAAGTGGGAGTCGGCGATCCTGGTCAACGTAGACAACGACACACTGCGCAAGATCATGGGCAGCGACGCGGCGATGGCTGCCGTGATGAACATCGAAGGGTTCCGGGCCCTCGGTAGCTCGGTCTTCGAGACGGTGGTCAACAAGAGTGAGGCGGTCCAGAAAACCAAGCGCGAGCGCGGCGACGACCTGTCCGAACGCGATAAGAAGACGCTGACGGCCGAGGAGAAGGAGTACAAGTCCAAGCGCAAGCAGATACAGGAAAAGCTGATCAAGTTTGCGACGCGCATCCCGGCCTTCATGTATCTGACGGACTTCCGCGAGAACACGCTCGTAGACGTCATCACGAAGCTCGAACCGGAGCTGTTCAAGTCGGTCACCGGCCTGACGGTGGATGATTTCAACCTTCTCGTGTCGCTGGGCGTCTTCAACGCCCCGCACATGAACCAGGCGATCTTCGCCTTCCGCCGCTACGAGGATTCCTCGCTGTCGTATACGGGCATCGAGTCCCATCCCGGCCTTCGTCACTACGGCCTCTATGACACCGTCGTGGCAGCCGACGAGGCCGCGGCCTAGGCCGGCCACACGGCGATCCGCGTCACCGAGCCGGTGAGGTCAACTTCACCCGTCACGCCTATGCGGCGTACCAACCCAACGGGTCAACTGCGTGGGGCGCTGAGCCCTCGCGGCTCTCCGGGGGCGCACATGCAACGCGACCCGAAAGCACCTCATTTCGGATTGCCAAAGCAGGAGTGGCTCTGAGCGCGAAAAAGAAGCATCGGCGGACCCAGCCTTAACGGGCCGCCGGCAGCCCGCCAACGGCACCGACGCGAAGTCAGTCTCCGGAGCCGTGGTCGGCGGCCGCAAGACCTACCCGCCGTTTCTCGAAGTAATGTCTGTTCCGAGACCGCCAACGGGCTGCGGCCTTGTTGACCGGGACTCCGGCCTCGCGGCAATTCGAGCAGTAGATGCCGACGTGACCAGCGAGCTGGCGTGCGCTCGGCCGGCGGCGCGGTACGAACGGCATCGAGCAGTTCGAGCACAGAACGATCCCGGCACTACCGACGACAGCGACGGCAAGTTCTAGCACGATGCCGCCAAAGAGCGTCGATACCCACAGGCTGACCGATGGTGGCTGACTGCCCGCGTTCCACTCGATGCCTGGCGTGACAGCGCCCGTAGCAAACCATCCGCTGACGACGGCCATCAGCGCCGTCCTCTGGTCAGCGGGCTTGTCCGCGTCTAGTCCATCGAGCCACGTGCCGCGGCCAGCGGCGATGGCGTCGTCCTTGGGGTGACCGCTGGCGGAGACCTCGTCGGCCTTGAGCGGAAAGCGGATC
>DATCGT010000418.1:0-24531 GCA_036508775.1 Tepidiformaceae bacterium
CAGGGGTGTAGCTCAGTTGGTAGAGCAGTGGCCTCCAAATCCACCGGTCGCGGGTTCGAGTCCTGCCGCCCCTGCCACAAGAACACAAATCACACCTATTCGGCGGAATGACTTGCCGCAGAGTGGTATGTGTTCGTAGGATCCCAAGACGTGCCCAGATGGTGGAATGGCAGACACGCTGTCTTGAGGGGGCAGTGCCCGTTAGGGCGTGTGAGTTCAAGTCTCACTCTGGGCACCATTCCGGATTCCGATCGCCGCGGGGCGCCGTGGCCAAGTGGCAAGGCAGAGCTCTGCAAAAGCTTCACCGCCGGTTCGAATCCGGCCGGCGCCTCCAGTATTTGACCTGGTGAGAGGGCCAACAACAGCCCTCTTTTTCGTCGACGGCACCCGACGCGGCTGCCGGTTAACGACCGCAACGGCCCTCGCATAAGAGGGCAATGACGTCACCCAGGACCGGCCGAACTGACACCAAGGAAAGCCTCACGTAGAATCGGCTGCGGTGCCCCGACTCCCGTGGCTTTTCGCCATGTCCAGGCGCACCCGAATTCCATCAGCCGAGGCATCCATGACATTCGCATCAGTGCTCAGCCAGGCCCGCGCCGAGAGCCGGACCCTTCTCAACGAAGTCGAGGCCAAAGACGTCCTCCGCGAGGCAGGCGTTTCTGTCACCGCTACGACGCTCGCCAAGTCCGCGGACGAAGCGGCCAAGCAGGCCGAGGCCGCCGGTTACCCGGTAGTCCTCAAAATCGTCTCGCCCGATATCGCCCACAAGAGCGACGCCGGCGGCGTAAAGCTCAACCTCAACAATGCCAGCGACGTGAAGGCCGCCTATGACGCCATTCTCGCCAGCTGCACGAAGGCCGTACCGGGCGCCAAGATCGTCGGCGTCGCCGTCCAGCACATGGCCCCGCAAGGCACGGAAGTTATCATCGGAATGACAACCGACGCCCAGTTCGGACCAGTCATGATGTTCGGCCTCGGCGGCATCATGGTTGAAGTGCTCAAGGACGTGTCGTTCCGCCTGGTCCCGCTTACGGACCGGGATGCCAACCAGATGATCAACGAGATCAAGGGTCGCCCGATCCTCGACGGCGTCCGCGGCCAACCGGCCTCCGACATCGCTGCCCTGAAGTCGACCATCGTCAAGGTCGCGAAGTTCGTCGAAGATCACCCGGAAGTCCGCGAACTCGACCTCAACCCGGTCTTCGCCTACCCGGACGGCGCCATCGCCGTCGACGCGCGGATCATCGTCTCGGAGGCCTGAAATGAGCGTCCCGGGACACCGCCTGGATCGAATGTTCAACCCAAAGACGGTCGTTGTCATCGGTGACAAAGGGCCGGGCTACCAGTGGCTGAACAACAACAAAGCCGTCCTCGAAAAGGGCGGCAACCTCTATTCGGTCCAGGTGGATCCCAATCAGATCGAGGGCATCGAGAAGCTGGGCATCCAGAACTTCACGTCCCTCGCTGATGTCCCAGGCGAAGTTGACTACGCGCTGGTGGCAGTCCCTCGCCAGGTTGCCCCGCTTGTCCTGAAGGACCTGATCGCGAAGGGCGCCCACGGTGCGGCGTTCTTCACCTCTGGTTTTGCGGAGACGGGCGAGGAACTTGGCATCCGCCTGCAGGACCAGATTGTGACCATGGCCAAGGCGGCCAACTTCAACCTCGTCGGGCCCAACTGCATGGGCCTCTACCTGCCAAAGGCCGGCGTCCGCTTCAATGGGGACGCCGCCGTTGTCGACGACGGCAAGGTCGGATTCCTTTCGCAGTCGGGGACCCATGGCATTATGTTCAGTCTTGTCTCGAAGGCGAACGGCGTCTTCCTGTCCCGCTGCGCGAGCTTCGGGAACGCCGTAGTACTCGATGTGAGCGACCTCCTCGAGTACCTGGCCCTCGACGACGAAACCGAAGTCATCGGCATGTATGTCGAGGGCGTACGCGACGGGCAGAAGTTCTTCAAGACGCTGCGAATGGCCTGCGAACGCAAGCCGGTCATCGTCTGGAAGGGTGGGCAGACTGAGGCCGGCGCCCGCGCGACGATGTCGCACACCGCTTCACTCGCGGCGCCGCAGGCAATCTGGGACGCGATGATGCGCCAGTGCGGCGCCATCACGACGAACAACCTCGATGAGACCATCGACGTGATGAAACTGATCATCAACAGCCGCAGGCCGGTCGGGCCACGCATGGCGCTGCTCGCGCAGACCGGGGGCCAGTCGGTCTCGATCACGGACGCCTTCGCGAAGGCCGGGCTGGTCGTGCCCCGGTTCAGCGACCAGTCCTACGCCGACCTTGGCGAGTTCTTCAATGTGATCGGTGGGAGCTACCAGAACCCGCTCGACATGGCCGGCACCGTCGCCGGCAAGATGGACACGCTCGATCGGATCCTGCGCATCGTCGATGCCGATCCAAATATCGACAACGTCGCGGTCGAGCTTTCAGCCATGTTCGCGGCGCGCAGCTGGCGCCGGGATCCGGCCAGCCTCGATGCGACGCTCGACACATTGCAGAACTACCAGCAGCGTTCGCAGAAGCCGCTCATCGTGATCCTTCATCCTGCTCACGAAGGCGAATACATCGCCTCGATCACGGCGAAGTTCATTGAGCGGAAGATCCCGGTCTTCCCGAGCTTCGAACGCGCGGCCGGTGCCATGGCCCGTTACCTCGCGTACGCAACCAGTTAACGTTCTCTGCACTCACAAATGGCTTAGTGGCCCCCGTCGTTTGGCGGGGGCCACTAAGCCATTTGTGACAAAACGCACAAATGGCTTAGTGGCCCATCAGGATGGGTCCTAAAGGACCTTCGTCACCTCCCTCCAATCAACGACTCTCGAATCAGGCGATCGGCCCCAACTATTGAAGCCGATCGAATAGTTGGACAAGGGAGGGTCCAGGAAATGTTCCGCTCGATGCTTCGATCACGGAAGCTCTTCGCAATCGGCGGCATAGCCGCCAGCCTCATCCTCGTCGGGTTCGGCGCCGCCTCGATGGTCATCGGCTACCAGGGCCGCGCCGAGGTCCGCGACACGCTGCGACAGGAACAAATCGTCGGCCCGGCCGACTCGACGATCCCGGGACAACTCGTCGATACCGGCGCCAAAGCGCAGGCCCAGGCAGAGATCATGCGACACCACCAGCTGACCAGTTCCCAGGGCCTGACCTATTCGCAGATGGGCAAGTACAAGACCCCTGACGGCAACCCCAAGGGCACGAACGACGCGAATGCCGCCGCACTCGACACGAACGGCAATCCTATTTCAAACCCGGTACGAGACAGCTGGGTCACCGAGACGGCGCTGACCACGGCCCTGAACACCGCGAACTTTGCAGAGCAGGTCGGTGACTTCGCGATGGTCATGGGGGCAGCCCTCTTCCTGACGGGGACCGGCTTCGCGGTCCTGATCTGGGGCACCATGCTCCGGCCAGTGACCGCTCCGACGAAGGCGCCTGAAACGGCTCCAGCGGCAGTCGACATGACGAAGCCAGTGACAGCCTGACCACTTCAGCCAGGCTGCGGGTGGGTGGGGGAACACACCCGCGGCCAACCCAAGGAAAGGCCGCTGCCCGGACCCGGGCAGCGGCCTTTCTGCGTCCGTTGGATCGTCCCGGCTCCCGCTCGTCAGCCGATGGCTGGCCGCGCCGCACGTCGCCCGCTGGTGGCAGCGGCCAGCCGACCTTGCTTCCATCGAACAGGCATACGGCCCCAGCATCGACAGAACGGACCCAACCGAGATGTTCATCATCGAGGCCGACCAAACTCCCATCGGCCTCATAAAGCGCTACCGCTGGCCGACTACCCGGACTGGCAGCGGGCCGTCAATGTCCTCGACGCGGCAGGCATCGACTACCTGATCGGCGAAGTAGATCTGACGGGGAAAGGCCTGGGCTCCCGCACCATCCGCTATTTCACCACCGCAGCCCTTGAACGATATCCCGAACTCGAGGCCGTGGTCGCGGCACCGCAGCAGGAAAACGTGGCTTCCTGGAAGGCACTGGAGAATGCCGGATACGAGCGCTTCTGGAGGGGCCAACTTGACTCCGACGATCCCGCCGACGCGGGACTTCAGCTTCGTCTACATTCGGAGGCGGTAGCGGGGTCGCGCGAGCCTCACGAGCGCTGTAACGTCCCCTCAAACCCGGGAGGAACGAAAAATGAACGGCATCGAAGTCTGGGCAGAGCTGACCGTCGCCGACGGCAAGGCCGCCGAGTTCAAGGAATCTGCCGCCGCACTGTGCGCCGCGGTGAAGGCTGAAGAGCCGGGCACGACCGCTTACGAGTGGTACTTCAACGAGGCCACTATGAAATGCCACGTGAGCGAGCGTTACGCCAGCGCCGAGGCGCAGGCCCTCCACGGACGCAGCGAGACTGTGCGGCCACTCTTCGCGAAGGTCTTTTCGGTCTGCTCGCTTTCGCGCATCGAATCGCACGGCGATATCCCCGAGGCGGCACGGGAACGAATGACCGCGCAGGGGCGCGCGTTCTACCCGGGGCTCACCGGCTTCACGCGTTAGCCGCGAGTTTGCTCAGCGGCCCGTCATCCCGCGTGCGTTGAGCAGGCGATCCAGTTCGGCCTCGGGCAGGACTGCCTGCTCCAACGCGACCTCTCGAATCGACTTCCCGGTGCGCATCGCCTCATTCGCCAGTTCGGCGGTGCGGTCGTAGCCGATGACCGTGGCGAGAGGCGTCGCGATACTCAGCCCGTACTCGACCATTCTCGGGCCGTTCTCCGTCGCCACGAGACCCGCGATGCACTTCTCGGCGAAGAGCGGCGTGACGTTCGCAAGCAGATCGATGGACTGAAGGATGTTGAAGGCCGCAAGCGGCATCATCGTATTGAGTTCGAAGAAGCCCCACTGGCCGCACATGGCGATGGTCGCGTCATTGCCGATGACCTGGGCAGCGACCTGGATGACCGCCTCCGGAAGCACGGGGTTCACCTTGCCGGGCATGATCGAACTCCCCGGCTGGAGCGCGGGAAGGGCCAGCTCGTAGAGGCCGGCCCGCGGGCCACTCCCCATCAGGCGGATGTCGTTCGCGATCTTGACGAGCGAGGTGGCAACCACGCGGAGCTGGCCGCTCACCTCAACGAGCGCGTCGATCGTGCTCTGGGCCTGGAAGTGCGAGCGAGTCTCCCGCAGCTGGAGGCGCTCCTCGCCGGAAAGCAGCGCCAGCGCTCGCGAGGCGAACTCGGGATGGGTGTTCACGCCCGTCCCGACCGCCGTCCCGCCCAGCGCACATTCACGGAGGGCCTCGCAGGCCAGCGTAACGCGGCGACGCGCCCGCTCAACCTGGCCCGCATAGCCAGCGAACTCCTGACCCAGGCGAATCGGGGTGGCGTCCATCAGGTGGGTGCGGCCGGTCTTCACGACGCGGTCGAACTCGCCGACCTTCCTCTCCAGGGCTGTCTCGAGCCGGTAGAGGGCGGGCAGAAGGCGCTTCTGCATTTCCGCGAGGGCGGCGACGTGGATTGCGGTCGGAATGACATCGTTCGACGACTGGCCGCGATTTACGTGATCATTCGGATGGACCGGTTGATAGACGCCGAGCGGTCCGCCGCCCAGCAGCTCGTTCGCCCGGTTCGCGATGATCTCATTCGCGTTCATGTTGGTTGATGTGCCGGAGCCGGTCTGGAAGACATCGACCACAAACTGGCTATCCCACTTGCCATCAACGACTTCCTGGGCTGCCTCAACGATTGCGTTCGCATGCACCGCCTCAATCAGATCGAGGTCGCGGTTGGCGATTGCGGCGGCCCGTTTGATTCCACCAAGTGCCCGGATGAACGAGCGCTGAAGCCGCAGCCCGCTGATCGGAAAGTTGTCCCGGGCTCGCGCGGTGTCAATGCCGAAGTAGGCGTCAGCGGGCACTTCGTAGGTGCCAAGAGCGTCGTGCTCAGTGCGTGTGGTCTGGTTGTCTTCCATGCGACCACTGTACCAACCGGTGAACTCAGGGGCGCCCGGGACAGGCGGCACACTGCGGCATTGTCGTGCCCGGGACGGCGCACTCCACTCCGGCCGAGACGAGAAGCCTTCGAACCTCCCAGAGAGGGAACCCGACGACGCAGCAATGGCAACCATCCAGGCGAGCAACCGTCGGCACGTCGGTATCCTGAATCGCATACGCGCCCGCCTTGTCCAGCGGACGTCCACTCGCGACGTAGCGCGCCACCGCTGCGTCGCTCAGCATGCTCAACTCGACCCGGGCCTCGCTGTGGGCGGCGAAGACGACGCCATCACGAACGACAGCGACGCCCGTAACAACGCGATGGGCCCGCCCGCGGAGCGATTGCCACATTGCGATCGCGTCATCGGGGCCAGAGGGCTTCCCGTACGCACGGACACCCTCGTGCACGATCGTGTCCGCCCCGATCACCACCGCCCCGGGATGTACTGCCGCGACGGACTCGGCCTTAGCACGGGCCAGGCGGATGGAATCCTCCACCGGGTCCCCGGTCATCTCCTCGGGCACATCCGACACGACAACGTCGAATTCGGAGATCAGTGCTGCCAGCAAGTCCCTCCGGCGAGGAGAGCCTGACGCCAGGATGACCCGCGTCATCGCGTCGCCGGGTCGGCGAGAGACAGGCGCGACACGCACTCGATATGGCCCGTCTGAGGGAACATGTCGAGCGGAGTGACCCGATCCACGACATATCCAGAATCGACCAGTACGCGCAGGTCTCGAGCGAGCGTGGCGGGATTGCAGGAGACGTAGACCACAACACCGGGACGGAATTCAGCAATCGACTGGAGCACGGCAGGCGCGCATCCCGGGCGCGGCGGATCAAGCAGAATCGCGTCGGGCGCGGTATCGAGAAGCGGCAGGAGATCTTCGACCTTGCCAGCTTTCATCTCCACATTCGGCGTGACGGCTATGTTCCCGATTGCGTCCTTGGCTGCGCTGTGGGATTCCTCGATCGCAATGACCCGATCGAAACGGTCGGCGAAGATGACAGCAAATGTTCCCACGCCGGCAAATGCGTCGACGAGCACCCGACCCTGCGCTGGTAGCGCTTCACCGACCAGCCGAACCATTTGTTCTGCCTGCGCATTGTTGACCTGGAAGAACGCCGAAGCGCTGACGCGGAAGCGGTGACCGCCCAGTTCCTCTTCGTACCACTTCTGCCCGCTCGTCTCGACCAGATCAACGATCGGCGGACTGATCAGGTAGTCCCCGGTCTTTGCGTTATGTCGCACCTGAACCTGGTGAAGGCCACGCCCCTTCCCCTGTAGCTTCGGCAGCAACTCGTTCACGAACGGATCCGCTATCGGGCAGGAATCGACCTTCAGCAGGCCACGACCGCGACGGCTGATGAAGCCCACATCGCCCCAATTCTTCCCGGTCGAAAAGCGGACGTGGTTGCGGTAACCCCACGGGTCCGCGGCGCCTACGATCGGCCGGACCACGCCCTCGTCGAGATGTCCGATTCGGCGGATCTGCTCCCGGACGATCGCTTCCTTGGCCGTCATCTGAGCCGGGTATGACAGATGCTGCAGCTGGCAGCCGCCGCACTCCCCGAACAATGGGCAGCGCGGCTCCACCCGGTCCGTAGAGGGTTCGACCACGCGAACAGTGGCAGCCTCGATGTAGTCGGGGTGAACCCGCTCGACGGCGGCTTCCACGAGTTCGCCCGGCGCCGCGTAGCTGACAAAAGCGACCCGCCCGTCCCCGAGGTGCGCGATCGCAGCGCCACCAAAAACAAGTCCGTCGACCCGCACGGTGATTACCTCCGGCGGTGTATCGGAATTCGGGTCGGAGTTGCGGCGTCTTGAGCGTGGCATCGCAACACCGTTACATCCAGCCGTCGAAGAGGCAAACGTACCCGGTCGTCAGCTCTCCGTGGGCGCGCCAGCACCCGGGGGAGTGTCCTCAGCTGACGCCCCGGCTGCTGGCGCGTCAGCTTCGTGGTCTTCGACGCGGACGGTGTAGCCGCTGACCACCGCGAGGATGAGCAAGATTCCGACGACCCAGACTCCGAGGATCGCGGCCGCCACAACCACGTTGACCGGGAGGTCGACGGAACGCCGCCCGTCTTTCTCAACGACGACGTGGCGCACATTGCCTTTGTGGATCAATTCACGAATACGAGACCGGCTCGACTGACTCATGGCAGGCCTCCAAACCCGGGTTCTCTTTCAGGATGCTCCCACCATGTTACAGGCGAAGATCCAACCCCTTTGCGAGTTGAAGTCGACGAATCGAGGTTACCCGGCGCGTGCCGGGGCTGGAGTGGCATCGCACCATGCCGATGATTACTGGTGTGGAGGCACTCTCAGCGCCCAAGGAGAACATCAATGGACTCCTTCGACGACCAGGTCCAGGCGGCAGTGCAAGCTCACTCGGCCTGGAAGTTGCGCCTGCGCCAGGCCATCGCATCTGGCAAGAGCGACCTCAAGGTCGAGACCGTCCTGCATCACGACCAGTGTGCTTTCGCCAAATGGCTTTACGACGGAGCGCCCCCTTCGCGCCCGTCCACGTCGGATTATGACGAAGTCCGTATGGTGCACGCGGAGTTCCACCGGGAGGCCGCCCGGGTGCTTTCGCTGGCTATTTCCGGGCAGCCGGCCATGGCCTCGAACGCTATGGAACTCGGTTCACCGTTCAGCAGGGCGTCTGCACAACTGGTGACCGCACTCACCCGCCTGAGAGCATTCGACTCAGAGGCCGCTTAGACCCAACCCGATGGAGCGCGAGCCGACAGCATCGGCGCGCGCTTAGATCTGGACTGCGAGTGCCGCGAGGGCGAAGTACTCGATGATCAGAGCGGCCAGGCCGAGCGCTACTTCGTCGGCGTGCTGACGGAGAGAAACACGACTCTCCCGCATTTGCAGTGTCACCCCGACGACTGCACCGCTTACGAGGAAGCCTGCGACCATCACGAAGCCTGCGAGATCGTGTCGGCCAACCGCAAGGCGGAGGGCCGCATCAACGACCACAAACAGGGCCACGATGTGCACGGCCGTACGGGCCAGGGCCGCGGCTTTCCTCGCCAGGGCGGCCCGAGCTTCGGCCACGGGCTCGACCCTGGCAGCCCACCTCAGCCATTGCATTCGAGAGAATCCGCCATGAACGTTTCCTAACACCACCGGTTCGCGGTCGTCCCGGCGACCGAAGCACCGGGATAGCATGGCAGACGCGGCTCGTACGCGTGTCCATGCAAAATCACCCACTAGCGGCCGCGCCAAACACCACCGACCAAGCGGCATGCGGACGTCCGACCTGTCTCGTGGTCGCATCCCTTTCGGCCGTAGCCACAAACCCTCATCGTAAAGATAATGCGCCCGTGACTGACGACCCTTCACCGCCGTCCGCGTCCACATGTCCCTCGTGTGGGGGAACGCTGGTTAGCGGTGCGCGCTTCTGCCGCTCGTGCGGTGCGCCGGCGCCTGATGCCCCCGTACCATCGCCCGAGAGTCTTGCACGTCCTGCGGCGGGGCGCTGGCGAGTGGCGCACATTTCTGCCGGAAGTGCGGCACTCCTGTGGCTCAGCCCCTGGCCTGTGCCTCATGCGGGGCGGATCTTGCACCGGAAGCGAAGTTCTGCCGTGCATGCGGCGCACCGGCTGGCCCCACTCCGCCTGTCGCAGCCACTCCTGCACCACCAGCATCTCCACCGCCGTCGTGGCATCCCACGCCAACGAAACGGCGTTTCAACAAAAGACTCGCGGGAGGAGCGGCGGCGGCGCTGCTTGTTGTGGCAGCGGTCGCGGTCTTCCTGGTCATGCGCCCCGGTGGCGGTGAGAACACAGCAACGACGACCTCAGGGAAGTTCACGCTGGGCGCAAAGGTGGACGTTACCAGCCAGACTATCGATCCGACCGGCGGCACCATCACGGTCGGATCAAAGGGCGGACCAATCGCGGGGATGACCCTCGAAGTGCCGCAGGGATCCTATGACAAAGCTCGCGATTTCAAGGTCTTCTACCGCCCGATCAAGGCGAGCACGTATGAGGATGGAACCCCCCTCGGTCCGCTAATCTCCGTCGACAATGGCGGCGGCTACTCAAACTCAGCGATGACATTGAAGATCCCGGTGACGATCCCGGCGGGAGAGTACGCGGTCGCCGTGTACTACGACGAGAAGACCGGTGAAATCGAGCCGATGCCGCTGGTCACCGAAGACGCCACCTCGATCACTGTCCTGACTGCCCACTTCACCGACATCTCGATCATGCAAGTCGTGAAGAGCCTCACTGCCGCCGCGCTCTCGGCGATCGACGTTGACTCGGGGTTCCGTCCGAGCGCCGACGACTGGCAGTTCCCCAACTCCGGCTCGTACCTCTTCTCCGGCAACTGCAATGCGATGTCGGTGACCGCGATGTGGTACTACATCACGCCTTCTACTGGTCCTTGAACCCCGGGAACCGGGTCACGGACGGGACCATCGGTACCGGGTATTCCCCCGACTACACGCTCAGCCTGACCCAGAAGACCGCCGGGGGACAGGAGCAATCCGTAGCACTGAAAGACGGGATGACGGTCTCGACAGCCACTATCGACGTCGCGATCGACCCGGGTACCCCGCAGCAAGCCTGGTTCGGCTATTTCGTCGATGGCACGCGGCAAACCGACGCGGGCGGGGTGAATGTCTGGAAGAAGAAGACAATTAGTCTCAAACCGGGAGCGAACAAAATCGGCTTCCTTTACGATGCGATCCCCACGGGCGGAACGGCGCCCAAATACGTCGACTTCAAGTACTTCACCATCAACTACGGCCTCGACGCGAAGATCTCGCCGAACCCGGCGTCCAGCTGGCAGAACAATCCAATTGCGTTCACGGCGTCGGTCGACAACGCGCCGGCCCAGGCGCGCTGGGAGTGGGACTTCGGCGACGGAACGATAGTGGCCGACGGCGGGACGACCCAAAGCCACGCCTACAAGGCGTACCAAGGCGCCCCTTACACCGTCCAGGTCACCCTCTACGACACCGCGAGCGGATCGCCGGTCGTGGCGGGCGGGGGCCGGGCGGCAGTCACTATCTACTCCGAAGTCGTAATCTCGCCGAGCCCGGCGTCCGGCCCCCCCCGACAAGGCGATCTCCTTTACTGCTTCAATCCCTAACGCAGCGTTGTTGGACGCCCGCTGGGATTGGGACTTCGGCGATGGCACGAAGCTGTCAGACAACGCGCGCGCCGATCCGCAGAGCATGAAGTTCACCCCGTCCTCCCAGAGCCACACCTACAAACGGGAAGGTACATACAGGCTCACGGTCACGTTCTATTTAGTTATCGGTGAGGGCGAGGATGACATTGCGGGGCAGGGCGAAACAACGGTCACGATCAGCAAAGAGCCGGACGCGCTGGCGGTGCTACAGGGAACGAAGTACCTGTTCGTGGCGATCGGTGGCTTCGCCGCCCGGACCACGGCCATGGAGATCCCTACGGGAACACTAGCGACTCAGTCGGGACCGGTAACGTGGAACGGACTCAACTTTAGCAGCTCTTTCACGGACAGCTTCGGCGGCTGGCGGGTTACCTATTCGGGGACAGCCGCGGCGGACGGCAAGTCTCTCAAGAGCCTCTCAGTCACGACCGTTGCAGATGCTGGCGGCGCGATGACCTGGCACTGGGAGTTTGCCAACCTCGGCAACCCGACGATCGGCGTCGACCCCACCACCCTCGGGTCCGCATGGTCCGTGAACCTGCAGGGCCAGGCGGCCAACTCGACATTCGTCAGCGGGACGCTTACGACGTCCGACTTCAGCGCGCCGATCGGGCCAAGCAGCCAGCTGCCCGCAAGCCTGACCGTAGCGTTCTCGGAAAAGCCATGGTCGGCGGGCCTCGGGCGCTAGGCTCGCGGCTCCTGCCGCCACAGCAGGCGTTCGGCGTCGGTCACGGGAGGCCCGAGATGGGGGCCCGCACCGGGCGACGCCGAAGCAAGGTCCCAAACCTCACGCTGCGGTTCGGACACAACGTGTCCACACGCGAGGCAACCAACCGAATCGTGGCTTCGCAAGATCGAGTGAGAGCCGCACCGCGGACAGTTCATTCCTACCCATCCCATCAACCCGGGACACCTGACTTACACCGGCACGAACATCGAACTCGGCGGTCATCGCTCAGGTCCCGGTTTAGCCCGGACCGCGAGGAGAAGCGCTTGTTACTGGCGCCTCGCGCGTTGCGCGTCCAGCTCCTGCTCCATGTGTTTTCGCGTCTGTGCTTCTTCAGAGGCAGAAATGGCGGGCGGTGGCGTCTTCGAACTGGAATCTTTGCCCGGGTGTGCAGCGAGCCACTTCGTGTGGTCGTTCTCGCGATGGAATAACTTGCTGACCCAGCTCACAGTGGGTCTCCTCTCGCAGGAGCCGCATCGAGCGGCCCCACGAGGCCCACGGTACACCCTTGGGAGTCACTTCGGTGGGGGATTTCCCGGCAGAGCGCCGAGAATCCCCGAATTACTACTTGAAGCGGTAGGTGATCCTGCCCCGCGTCAGGTCGTAGGGCGAGAGTTCCACAAGGACGCGATCACCAGGGAGGATCTTGATGAAGTTCTTTCGGATCTTCCCGCTGATGTGAGCGAGCACTTCGTGGCCGTTGGCCAGTTCGACCTTGAACATGGCGTTGGGCAACGGCTGCGTAACCGTTCCCTCCACCTCGATACCTTCCTTTTTTACCATCGGTTTCTCCCCGCGTTCTCTGGCTGTGGTCTCGCAGCCGGCCGTGAGACCGGTCGCGGTGCCGGGCGACCGCTTCGTGGTGCGGCCGTTCCAGCCGGTGCCACTGCGGGCCTCCATGAACGGCGTCCACCGAAGTTCTCGGCACGACGACGTGGTTCCCAGGAATCGGAGCGTGGCTGGCCGCCAGCGGCCGCGGCCTGCTGTGGCCTGGCCGCAGGCTCGCTCATCGGCGGAGTCCAGGCAGCCAGGTCCTTCAGGCGCGGATCGTCCGGCGTCATCTGAACGACGGCTTCGCGGATGCCAGCGTGGCGGCGAAGCATCGCAACATGACTTACCAGCGCCGGCTCGACGAGCGTCACGACGACGCCTTCGGCGCCGGCACGAGCTGTTCTACCTGAACGATGTGTGTAGGTCTTCGCATCTTCGGGCGGATCGTAATGCACCACGATATCCACGCCATCCACATGAATGCCTCGCGCGGCGATATTTGTCGCCACGAGTACGGGCTGCATGCCAGACGTGAAGGCCCGAAGGGCACGCTCACGTTGCGGCTGGCTCAGACCACCGTGAAGGGCACCGGCCCGGATTCCCGCGATGACCAGTTCGCGTGACAGGCGGTCCGCGGCGCGCTGGGTCCGAACGAAGAGCAGTGATCGGTTGGCGCTCGCGGTAATCGCAACAGCCACGTCGACCTTGTTCTCCGTTGTTACACCGACGAAGCGATGTTCCATCGTCGGGATGTTTTCATCCTCGCTCACGACCTCGTGGTGAACGGGATTGTCCTGGTGACGCTTCACCAGTCGATCAACGTCGCCGTCGAGAGTCGCTGAGAAGAGGAGCGTCTGGTGCTGGTGTTCAATCCGGCCGAGGATGCGTTCCACCTGGGGCATGAAGCCCATGTCCGCCATCTGGTCGGCTTCATCGAGAACGACGACGCGAACTTCGTTGAGGTTCAGGGCACCGCGGTCGAGCAGGTCGTTGAGACGCCCCGGCGTCGCGATGACGATATCCACACCGGCGCGGAGGACGTCCGCCTGCCGATTCAATGAGGCGCCACCGTAAATAGCGGTCGTCCGTACGCGGCGAGCAACGGCAATCGGAGCCAGCGCACGTGCAATCTGACCGGCCAGCTCGCGCGTTGGCACGAGGACAATCGATTGCGGGCGACAGGGCTTGCTCTTCGAGACAAGCTGAAGAAGGGGCAGGCCGAAGGCAAGGGTCTTACCAGAGCCGGTCCGTGCCTTGCCGCAGATATCGCGGCCGGCGAGGGCGTCAGGAATGGTCAGCACCTGGACCGGGAAGGGCTCGGTGATGCCGGACGCCGCAAGAGCGGTAGCCAGGTCCGGCGCAATGCCGAGCGAGGCGAACGACGGCACAACGGCGTCGTCAGCCGACAGCGAGGGAGCGATAGTAGGGGTAGCCGGGGTTTCGAGTGTAAGCAGAAAAAGGTCTCCGTAGTGTATTGGTGAGCGAAGTAAGTCCGTCTCGGAACACCTCAATCACCGCAACCCACGAAGCCTGAGGAAGAACCGGCGCGGCACGCTTTGCGTGCGCTCGCCTTCTACCGTACCACAGCTGGCCCCCGCGTGTGCCGGCACCGGTTCCAGATGGACAGGGCGACCGCGCCCTACTGGCAGGTTGCGTCGAGTTTCGAAGTCGCGTGCGGAGCGCCCGTGCCGAAGTCGATGTCGACTGCGGCGGTGAGCCCCTTGTTCGCGAATCCGAAGCTCGTGATCGCAACCTTCCCTTTTGGCCCCAGCGAGGGCGGAGCGGTCATCCCGCCGGAAATCTTGCCAGTCGCATCGACCGTGGCCTGTACATGGCCGAGGAACCCGGCATCCGTATCGACGACGAATTGCCCGTCTTTGACCGTGAAGGGAAGGTTCACAGTTCCTCCCGCGGCGCCGAAAGCATTGCCACCAATGGTGAGAGTGATCGTCCCGGCATTCCCGGTGCCCGACGCCTTAATAAAAGATGGGCCAGACGAGTTGAACGTCACGTTGGTCCACGTTCCGGAACAAGAAAGGCCACTGATGGCGGCTGCGAATGCCGAGAGCGGCACTGTCGGCAGCGTTGTCGGTGCCTGCGTGGGTAGCGGCAGGCGTCGTCACTGTCGGCGCCGCCGTCGAAACCGTGGTGGTGTGGGTGACCCGCTGCTGTTCCCTCCGCCGCAGGAAACGACGAGGACCGCTGCTACCAGGGATGCCGCCGCCAACCGACATGAATACACAGCACCTCCCCCCAGTCTTCGTGGAAAATTGGGCAAAATCCTAGCACCGGTTGAGCGGCCAGTGGGCAACCCGTCTTTCCGCTTGGCCCCGTTGGGTCAGCGCGGCTCGATCGAGAATACCGGGATGATCCGGGTAGTTCGCTCCTGATAGGCCGCATAGTCCGGATAGGCGGCGACGGCCAATGCCCAGAGGCGCGCCCTCTCCACCGGTTCCTCGACCAGCCGTGCTCGCATTTCGATGACCTTTTCGCCGTCGCGCAGCGTTATGTCGGGATTCGCGATCAGGTTGTAGTACCAGACGGGATGCTTCGGCTGACCTCCCATCGAGGCGATGATCACGTAGCGATCACCATCAGCGACGCGCATCAGCGGCGTCTTCCGGATCGCGCCCGTGTGCCGGCCGCGATGGGTAACGAGGACGACCGGCATACCGCGCAGGGTCGTGCCCTCGCGACCATTCGACGACTCGTAGAGATCAACTTGCTTCGCGGCCCATTCGATTGGGCTCGGGACGTACTCGGCCATTGCGCTGCTCCTGCCTGCATTTGGAGCAGCGATCATAGCAAAGGGAGGGCATCGACGAACCGCCACCTCCCCGGACCACGACCAGAATGTCGGGCGAGAGGCGATGGCTTATCCTGACGACTTATGGAATCACGACGCTTTCAGGCCCATCCGTGGCACGGCATCGACATTGGCAGCGATGCCCCGGCGGTGATCAACGCCTTCATCGAGATCGTCCCCAGCGACACGGTGAAGTACGAGATCGACAAAGAAAGCGGGCACCTGAAGGTCGACCGCCCGCAGCTCTATTCCAGCCTCGCGCCAGCGCCCTACGGCTTCATCCCACAGACATACTGCGGTCCGCGAATTGCGGAGTTGTGTTCCCTGCGGTCCGGGAAGGACGTCCTCGAAGGTGACGGCGACCCGCTTGATATCTGCGTGCTCAGCGAGCACAAGTTTCCACACGGCGACATCCTGCTGCGGGCGGTACCCATCGGCGGCCTGCGGCTCATCGACCGGAAACAGGCGGACGACAAGATCATCGCGGTACTTCAGCACGACGACGTTTACGGGAGATGGTCAGACATCAGCGATTGTGTCCCCGGGCTCCTGGCTCGACTTCAGCACTACTTCCTGACCTACAAGGCGATGCCGGGCGAGTTCCGCGAGGTCGAGATTGCGAATGTCTACGGTCGCGAGGAAGCCCACGAGGTCATCAGAACGGCCCGCGCTGACTACGAAGACCGGTTCCCGAACGCATCAGCCGCCGCGGATTAGCGTGACCCGGATCGTCAATCGCCCACCTGCAGGCGGACGGGCCCGCTCGCCCGCCCGTGCCCGCGCAGATTAGAAGATCGTGGGGAGGCCTTCGCGGCGTGCCCGCCACTCCATGAGCTGGCGCACCGTGTGCGCCGCCCGCAGCACCGATGGGAACGTCGCAATGCCGTTTTCGAACGCTGCCGTCGCCTGGCGATTCGAGCCGTCACTCTGGCCACCGCCTCGCTGCACGTAGAGGATCGGCAGGCCAATTTCGTCCTGGAGTTTCGCGATCAGCTTCGCGCCCTCGCGAGCGCGCTCCAGTTCGGCCGCCGCGATCTCCTCTCGAGATTGCTTCTCCTCTGGCTCCGTGTCGCTCGGGCCGCGCCGTCCGCGGCCACGCCCGGGGCCACCGGGATCGCTGCCGAGCGATGTGCTAAAGACCACGTCGTAGGCGCCAGAGTCGCAGAGGATGTGCATCATCTTTTGCATCTGCTCGCGATCACGCGGGTTGGCATCGATGGGGTTGTTGACGCTGGTGCCTGCAACAGGGATGAACTCGCGGAGTTGCTGCTTGGCGAGCGCTGGCGTTTCCGGCAGTTCGAGCTCCTGGTCGGCGATGATGTCGGACGAGATGACGGCGAATCCGCCGGGACCACCAACCAGGAGGACGCGCCGGCCCGTGACCTTGCGTGCACTCGTTGCGATGGCGACGGTGAGGTCCTGCAGTTCGTCCATCGAATCGACGCGAATCGCACCGGACTGGCGGCAGGCAGCTTCGAACACGGCACGCGACCCGGCGAGAGAGCCAGTGTGGGAACTCGCTGCGCGAGCCCCGGCGCCGGAGAGGCCACCCTTCAGGATGATGGTTGGCTTCACCGCGGCGCAGCGCTTCAGCGAGTCGAACAGCTCACGGCCATGCGACACGCCTTCGAGGTAGGAGACGACGACATCCGTGTCCGGGTCCGTGGCCGCGTAATCGAAGAAGTCGTGTGCCTTGAGATCAGCGCCATTTCCGAACGACACGGCCTTGGAGAAGCGCACACCGCGCGGCGTCAGGCTGCGGACGATTTCGCCCGCATTAGCGCCCGACTGCGAGATCAACATGACGTTGCCGGCTTCCATCGGAAATTCGCCCGAGAAGGTCATGCCGCTGGCGGGGACGTAGAGGCCTAGGCAGTTCGGGCCGATCGTGCGGATACCGGCCGCGCGGAGCTTGGCGATGGCGTCACGCTCGACCTTCGCCATGGCCGGGTCGCCGGTCTCGGCGAGGCCAGCGGTGAAGAGATGCAGCGAGCGGATGCCCTTTGCGACGCACTGGTCGACCAGCTCAGGCACGACCCGGGCCGGGACCAGCGAGATTACGTGGTCGACTTCCGCAGGCACGTCCATCAGGGAGTGGTAGCAGGGGAGTCCATCGATCTCGTCCGCTTTGGGATTGATCAGGAACATCCGGGACTTGTCGTAGCCGGAATCGATCAATGCGCGATGGAACTGGGCGCCCCAGGCCTCGGCCTTTGAGGGGACGCCGAACAGCGCGACGGTGCGCGGATGAAAGATCGGATCGAGGGGATGGGTGCTCATACGGATACAAACCTGGCTTCAGCGCCGGAAACGGCCGGTCGCCTGCAATGGAATTTGAGGCGAGTTTACCCGGCCATTTCGCTACGATCAGCCAAGAAACGATGCGCCGGGCATCGACGCCAAATGCGGCATCCGACGCCCCTTCAAGCGCGCCCAATAACGGGCATTCCGTCCCCGCGGACAGGGGAACGCCCCGAACTACACGATCTCAGGCAGGCCTTCGCGGTAGGCTCGCCATTCAAGCACCTTCGCGATCGTCCGGGCAGCGCGGGTGACACTCGGAAAAGCGGCAATACCCTGCTCGTAGGCGGCCTGGGCAAACGCCTCGCTTGAGAGTCCCATCATTCGAGCCATGCGGCCGCCTCGTTGAACGCCGACGAAGGTCGTACCCGTCTCGTCCTGCAGCCGTCGCATCTGGGCGGCGGATTGCTTCGCGGCCTCGACGACAGCCTTCGACTGCTCGTCCGGGGCCGGCTCAGACGCGGACGGCATAACGGGCGGACGCCGCATCCCGCCGATTGCGCTCATGAACATCATGTCGATGCCCTCGGCTGTGGCGACGATCCGGAGCATTTCTTCCATGTGGTCCGCGTCGGGCATCGCGTCGATCGGATTGTTCACGCTGCTCCCGGCGACCGGGATAAACTCCCGCATCTTCTGAACGGCCGATGCCGGCATCCGGGGCACGGTGAGTCCCTCGCGGTCGATTGCGTCGGCCGACAGCACCGCGAAGCCGCCACCGCCACCACCGATCAGCGCGACCCCTCTCCCGGTGATGCGGTGAGCATCGGTTGAGGCCGCAACGACAAGGTCGAGAAGATCGTCCATAGCCTCGGCGCGGACCGCTCCAGCCTGGCGGCAGACAGCGTCGAAAATGGCACTCGACCCGGCGAGCGAGCCAGTGTGGGAGTGCGCAGCGCGCGATCCGGACTGGGTGAGCCCGCCCTTGAGGACGATCGTCCGCTTTGTGAGTGCACAACGCTTGAGAGCTTCGAAGAAGGCCGGGCCGTCCTGGACGCCCTCGATGTAGGCCGCAACGACATCCGTTTCGGGGTCGCTTGCTGCGTAGTCGAGAAAGTCGTGGGCCTTGAGGTCGGCACCGTTCCCGTACGAGATCGCCTTCGAGAAGCGGACCCCACGGCTGGTCAGGTCACCAACGATTTCGCCCGCGTTCGCGCCAGATTGGGACAGGAGGAACACGTTCCCAGGTTCCATCGAGAAGCCATTCATGAACGCTAACCGGCTCGAAGGAACATAGAGTCCCATACAGTTGGGACCAATCGCCCGAATCCCGGCAGCACGCAACTTCGCGATCATCTCGCGCTCAGTTGCTGCCATCGCCTCGTCGCCGGTCTCAGAGAACCCGGCGGTGAAGAAGTGGATCGAGCGGACGCCCTTGGCAATGCACTGGTCAACGAGCTGGGGGGCGACACTCGCTGGGACCTGCGAGATCACGTGGTCAACCGGGTCGGGCGTATCCAACAAACTGGGATAGCAGCGAAAGCCATCGATTTCGCTGACCTTGGGGTTGACCGGGTACAACCCGCCAATCTCCGGGAACCCCGCTTCTACAAGTGCCTGGAAAAAACTTCCCCCAAATCCGCGCCCCTGGGACGACGAAACGCCCACGACGGCAACGGCTCGGGGATGGAAGACCTTATCAAGGGGATGTTCGGCCACGGTACCTCACTGTTGCCCCGAATATGCGCGGGCCTCGCTCGAATTGTCTGCAGGGCAGTCGGCAGCACGATACCACCACGGTTGGCCTTTCCGCCACGAGCCCCCCGGGACCCTGGCGGCCTCGGTCCGGAGCCAGTGGCAGCTACCGAGCGGTGCCAGTTTCGCCAATATCCCGCAACAAGGTCTTCATTCCTGGCTTGAAGACAACTTTCCCGTTGATCACGACGATTTCGCCGTTCACGGAAAGCTGGACGGCACGGCTCAGGACTGCTCCCTCGAGCGACTGCCCCTTGGCACGCACATCACGGAACGAGTCGACGCCAACGTCGATCTGGAAGACGTCCTGGAGGATGATCGGTCCAGCGTCCAGTTCCGCCGTGACGAAGTGGGCCGTGCAGCCGGTGACACGGACGCCGTCTTCCCAGGCGCGGCGGTAAGGGTTGGCGCCGGGGAAGTAGGGCAGCAGCGATGGGTGGATGTTGATGATCCGGCCCGCGTACGGCTCGACGACGGCGGGACTCAGGACCTGCATGTACCGGGCCAGGACCACCAGGTCAGGCTTGTAACGATCGAGTTCTTCGAGGAGGAATGCCTCGTGAGCGGCCTTGTCCTCGCTCGCGACCCATTTGAAGGGGATGCCCGCTTTCTCCGCAACCGGGCGCAGAGTGTCGTGGTTGCCCAGTGCGACGACGATATCGCCAAGCAACTCGCCCGAGTCGCGATCGGTGATCAACTGTTCGAGGCAGTGCGACTCCTTGCTGACGAGCACCGCGATCCGCTTCTTCTGGCGAGTGCCATGCAGGCTGACACGAATCTCCATAGTGATCTCGGTGCCTATAGCAAGAAGCCCGGTAATCAGCTCGTCGAGACTCACTGACGCATCCGTTATGTCCACCAGCATGTCCATGAGGAACTGGCCGCGGACGACGCGCTGCTCGATGTCCTCGATGTTCACATCACGAGCGGCGAGGTAGGTGCTGATGCGCGCAACAACACCCTTCTGATCGTGGCCGAGGACGTTCACGATTGCGAGGACGCGAGACACAGGTACTCCAAGGAAGAGATGTCGGTGGACACTGCCAAGCTTAGGCAGCAAGGCGCTGGGAGTCGATCCGCCCTCTAACGAGCGGCCCTAAAGCCAGTCGCGGCGACGGAAGAGGACAAACAGCGCGCCAGACAGGGCAACGGTCAGGGCACCCGAGGTGATCGCGCCCCAGGCCTGGTCGAAACCCGGGTAAGGGACGTTCATGCCGTAGTAGCCGGTGATCAGAGTGGGCACGGCGATGATCGCGGCCCAACTGGTCACCTTCTTCATGATCTGGTTCTGGTGGTAGTCCCGCAGACTGAGATTCGTCTCGACGATCGTGCTCACGAGATCGCGAAGAGCATCCGATGACTCGCTGACGCGCAGGACGTGGTCATACACGTCCTGGTAGTACGGGTAGAGATCCTCCGCCGTGACAGAGTGTTCGCGCCGCATGAGCGAGCTGACAACTTCGCGCATAGGAACGACGAGACGATGGAAGCGCACGAGCGAACGGCGCATCTCGAACCAGCGCCGCTGCTGAGACGGCTCCAGGGGTCGCTCCGAGAAGATCCCTTCGCTCACTTCGTCGTAGTACTCGTCGAAGGCCTGCACCGCATCGAAGTAGCCATCGACAATGACATCCAGCAGTCCGTAGAGCAGAAAGCTCGCACCGTGCACCGTGAGTTCAGGCGAGCGATCCCATCGGCTCAGCACCGGCTCGAGCGAGAACCCTTGATCCTTGCGGACGGTGACCAGCCAGCGAGGGTTGATGAACGCGTCGACTTCGGACTCCGCGAGTTCCCCCTCGTCGGCGAGAACCCGCACGGACTGACACGACAGAAACAGGTGAGTTGCGTAGTGGTCGACCTTCGGACGCTGGTGGGGGCCGAGGGCATCTTCAACGGCGAGTTCGTGGAGGCCGAGTTCCTCGGCGAGCTGTCCGAGCTGTTCCCTGGTCGGATCAACGAAGTCAACCCAAACGAAGGTGCCCTGGTCAGCGAGCCTCTCTGACACCTCCGCGAGGGCAAAATCCTGGGCATCCAACGCGCCGGCGCGGTAGGCCCGGGTGAGCGTGTTTCCCATGTCTCAGTCTCCCGAGGGTAGTCGGCCGCACACCAATCGCTTCATGCGTGCGGGAGCAGATTGGCTGCCGGCTCGACACGAATGACGCAGTCGCCGGGGTGGGTGGGATCTTCGTGGACCCGCAGGCGAATCGCTTCAACGATGTCGTTGGCCTCCGCGACGGTGAGCGTCGGGCTGACCTGGATGTGGCAGCTCACGTTTACCATGCCAGGTCCGATCGTCTCGGCGCGGATCTTCGTCACGCCCAGGACACCCGGAACCGCCAGTGCTTCGCGTTCGACCCGTCCGATGAATTCAGCTCCCGGCGAGCGGCCGAGCAGCATGGAGAGGTTGTCGCGGAAGAGACCGACCGCGTTTACGGCGATGATGGTGGCAACGACCAGGGTCGCGATTGGGTCCGCGATCGGTTTACCCCACGAGACGAATAGCGTTCCCAGGAGCGCGGCGATGAGGCCAAGTTCGTCGTTGATGAGTTCGGCAAGCTGCGCACGTGATGCCGCCCCTCGCACCTTTTGCCGAACGAGCCCGATTACGGGTGCGGCGGCAACCACGATCGAAACGGCCAGGACGCCGATAGCGAGCGAGAGATTGCCGTAGGTGCGTTGGCCCGTGTCCAGGAGGTGAGGGATGGCCTCCTCATACAGCCGCAGGCTCGTGAATGACAGAAAGAGCGTAGATGCCACCAGTGCAGCAACATTCTGGGCGCGATGATGGCCGAACATGTGCTCGTCGTCGGCTTCTTTGCGCGACCAGACCAGGGCCGCGAGCAGGAAACCGGAAATGAAGATGTCGCTGAGGGTGTGTAGCGATTCGGCGAGCAGGGCCAGAACGCCGGTCATCAGGTAGACGCTGAACTTGGCGATGAACAGGACGAGGTAGACGCCCAGGGTCAACCAGAGCGCGCGGACCTCCCCCCGCTCAGCGGCATGAAGATCGGCGTGCGAAGGTGATTCTGCCGGGGAGTCGATTTCGGGAAGCCCTGTCTCTCGGGGGAATGCCCTCTGATTCTCCGCGAAATACAGCGCTGTGAACATCGAGCCTGCCGATCACGCGGGCTGGGCTCCCGGCGGCAGCCTTGCCCCTCAGCCGATGCCACCCATAGCGTAGGTTGAGATGGGACGTACAGATCGATGACTGAGCCCTTGCCCGCGCCAGGGATCCTCGACGCCTTCGGCTGCCCGCGAGCGCCACTGCGGCAGCTTGAGGGCGGGGTGATAAACGCCAACTGGCTCGTGGAGAAGCCCGGCGGGCCTATTGTTGTTCGCAGGTACACTGCGGCGCGGAGCATCCCCGCCATCAGGTGGGAGCAGGCGCTCATTGGATTCGCCGCCGAGCGAGGATGGCCAGTACCGACACCGATCGCTGTCCAGGGAGGCTCAACCCTCCTTGAGAAAGACGGGCGCCTGTGGTCGGCATCTCTCTTTATCGAAGGGGACCCGGGGATCGAGGACAGCACCGCATTGCGCCGCATCTACGGGCGCCTGCTGGCGCGCTTCCATCGCGACCTCGCTGGATTTGGCGGTGAGGGGCAGCGCCCCGGCTTCGGCAAGACGTGGGAACTCGACCTCATGGTGGAGCCCGCGGAAGCCGGTACCTTTAACGAGCTCGTCGCGAGGTTCAGCCGCGAGTACCCGGATCTCGGGGCAGCTGTCCGCAGGCAGCGCTACCGCAGCCTGCGTGAGCTCTCGCGACTCCACTATCCCGACCTCCCTGAGCATCCCATCCACGGTGACTTCCAGCCGAAGAACCTGCTCTTCAAGGATGGCAACCTGAGCGGCATCCTCGACTTCGACCAGGCACGTCGCGACGCGCTGGTCGGTGACCTCGCACCACTGTTGATGCCGTTCATGCCGCTCGATTTCCGGCTGAGCGCGGCTCTCCTTGAGGGATACGAGTCAGTCCGGCCGCTTTCAGACGATGAGTGGGCTTTGTTGCCGGCGATGGTGCGGGCCTCTTTGCTCTGGTGGGTCGCGTTCCTTCTCGTCCGTTGGCGAAAGGAGGGCACTGACCCGGCGGGTATCGCCAGGACTATGAATCAGCGGTTCCCCGCTTTCGATGCCGCCGAAAAGGGATTCCGCGCGCTGCGCGCATAGGCAACGAACGGGCGGAGCGAGAACGGTGGAGAGACTAGCTCGGCGCGAGATATCCCCTCGACGAGTCGCTAGTGGTCGTCATTCGCAAGACCCGGCACAACGATGTTTCCGGGGATGGCGGTCGGGGCTGTGCAGGCCAGGTCTGGGCTCAGACTGATTTGGTACACCTGGACGACTTGCGCCAAGCGGCCGGTAAACGCCGGACCGCAGTCAGCAAGGGCGGCTGTCGGCGAAGCTGCTCCCGCGACCCATATCGGCGAGGCAGCAAGCGCATAACGGGGCGCGAACTCAGGACTCCAGCGGCTGACATAGGTCGCCGCCGTGAAGATGGTGTAACCACCCGTGATGGCACTCCATTGATAACCGATCGAGTAGATGCCAACCGATGGAACCCGGCTTGCCCGGAGGTAGTCGATGCTTCCCTGGATGCCGGCCGCGTTCGAGGGGCCGTCACCGTTCCAGCTGTTGGTCGTTTCGACGTCCAGCCACCACGGCAGCTTCCCTGCTATCGAACCAATTGCAGCGCGCGCCTCGACAAGTGCACTTTCCGCTGCATGCCAGCCGTAGTCGTATGCGCACCCGGCATCTGAGGTTGATGTGCTGTCGATGCAAAGCGCCGGGTCGCTGGCGCCCGACTCCGGCCAGTAGAAACTGCTTCTGGGCGCCGGGTTCGCTGTGTTCATGTAGAGCGCCGCGTAGCTGCGCGAGGCGGCCCAGCTGTATTCCTGGGCCAGGCATGGATTCGTTGACCATGGAAGCCCGGCGTTCACGCCAACTATCGCGAACGAACCATCGACGGGCAGCGGCACATCGCATTGCGGATAGGAAACGTCGTAGCCACTGGCCCCTGGCGTTGGTGCTGGAGAGAGGGCAGCCGCACCGACAGGTGTCGAAAACACCAGCCATACCGACGGCATGAGAAAGGCGATGCCGGCGAGTGTCACCCAGAAGGCACGTGAGC
>DATCGT010000419.1:0-2827 GCA_036508775.1 Tepidiformaceae bacterium
ATGAAGTGGAGACGATCCGGAGGCGTCTGGGGCAGCATCGACTCGGGACGCTACGGTCCGGCCTCACCACGTGGAATCACCCGAAGGTACCCTCGACCCGATACGAAGGCGCCCGTCGGGCCGCCCGAGCCGTCCGCGCTATCGCGGAGGTTCGTCCGCCCGGAGGCGCTGGGTCCCGCCAGACCGAGATCTGACGCTTGTGCATCGACTTGCTCGCGCCTAGGATGGCGACCTTCCGCTACGGGCTGCCGCCAAGGAAAGAGGGCCACAATGCACGCCGAGCTTTCCGTTCGCCTGTCCTCCTCTGCCGCCGATCACCGGGTCCGACGCTTCCTTGTTGCTCTCGCGACCTCAAGCCTCATTGTCCTGAGCGTTGCGCCCGTCAGCCTGGTCGCCGCGAAGGACCATGGAAGCAACGGGCAGCAGGTGATCGTCACGTCGTCTGTCACGTCAGATGTCTCCAGCAAACCCCTGTCTGCGATGGCCCCGGCGTCGGCCCTCGACGTCAGGGACAAGAAGGAGAAGAAGAAGTACGACCTTCCGCTCCTTCCATCTGGCTCCGCGTCCGATCCTGTCGTACAAGGGTCGCAGGGTGCCGGGGCGGGACCCGCGCCCACGGTGGGTTTCGATGGAATCGGCGTTGGCCTCCTCAGCTACTCGCCGCGCTGGGCACCGCCGGACACGGAGGGCGCCGTTGGGCCGAACGATTACTTCGAGATCGTGAACGCGGACATCGCGGTCTTCTCGAAGACGGGCGTTCTTCGCTATGGGCCCGTTCCGACGAACACCATCTGGAGTGGCTTCGGCGGCGGCTGCCAGAATCGCGACGATGGGGACGGCATCGTCGAGTACGACCGTCAGGCGGACCGCTGGGTCGTCACGCAATTCGTGAACGACGGCACGAACACGGAATGCGTCGCCGTCTCGAGGACGGGTGACCCGACGGGCCAGTACGCGCGCTATGCCTTCACCTATCCGGCATTCCCGGACTACCCGAAGCTCGCGGTCTGGCCGGATGCGTACTACATCACGTTCAACCTGTTCGGCTCGAGCGGTTTCGCCGGCGGCATGGTGTGCGCCTACCCGCGGGCACAGATGCTCGCTGCCACCCAGAACATCTCCCAGCAGTGCTTCAATCTCGGAACGAGCTACGGCGGGCTCCTCCCGTCCGATCTCGACAGCAGGACGGCACCGCCGCCCGGCGCGCCGAATTTCGTGCTCGACTTCGGGTCCAACCGATTGAACCTCTGGAAATTCCACGTCGACTGGACCTCGCCCGCGAATACGACGCTCACCGGACCGACGGCCATCTCGGTCGCGTCCTTCTCGACGGCATGCGGCGGAGGCTCGTGTATCCCCCAACCGAGCACCACCCAGAAGCTCGGTTCGCTTGGCGATCGGCTCATGTCACGTTTGGCCTACCGCAACTTCGGCGACCATGAATCGCTCGTCGTGAACCACTCCGTCGGGACCGGGTTCCTGAACACGGGCCCGACCGGTGTCCGCTGGTACGAGCTGTGGAACCCGAGCGGCGCGGTGGCTGTCCACCAACAGGGAACGTACGCGCCCGACACGACCTATCGATGGATGGGCGGCGTCGCGATGGACGGCAGCGGCGACATGGCTCTGGGCTACAGCGCGTCGAGCAGCTCCGTCCGACCGTCGATCCGCTACACGGGCCGCCTGGCGAATGACACGCTGGGCCAGATGACCCAGGGCGAGGTGGTCCTGCAGTCCGGATCAGGGTCGCAATTGCCGACCCTCGATCGGTGGGGCGACTACAGCAGCATGACGATCGATCCGGCCGACGACTGCACGTTCTGGTATGCGAACGAGTACCTGAGGACGGACGGGACCTGGAACTGGAGCACGCACATCAGCTCGTTCAAGTTCCCGAGTTGTCTGTCGGCCGCTCAGGCTCCAGCGATCACGAGCGTCAACAGCGCCACCTTCACAGTGGGCAGCGCCGGCAGCTTCACCGTGACGACGACCGGCTCTCCGACGCCGGCGATTACCGAGTCGGGCAGCCTGCCGAGCGGCGTGACCTTCACCGACAGACATGACGGCACCGCCGCCCTGGCGGGCACCCCGGCGGCGGGGACCGCCGGGATCTACCCGATCAGCATCACCGCCGCCAACGGCGTCGGCTCGAACGCCACGCAGAGCTTCACCCTCACCGTCAATGCCGCGACACAGGCGCTCGTGGTGACGACGACAAGCCTGCCCAGCGACCGCAAGAACGTCCGGTACCCAACTACGGTGCTCCAGGCTGCGAACGGAAAGACGCCATACTCCTGGAAGGTCGTCTCGGGGGCACTGCCGCCAGTCCTCAGCCTCAGTCCCAGCGGCACGATCAGCGGCACGCCCACGAAGGTTGGCACCTTTACCTTCACGGTGCAGGTCACCGACAGCTTCAGCCAGACGGCCACAGCCACACTGTCCATCAATATCACGCAGCACTGACTTCGGACATCTCGGGCGCTCTCGTGCTCGAGCCGGGACCACCCGGGGCGCCTGTCCCCGCTGCCGGCGGGGGTGGGCATATCCTTGCCCAACATGTACCGGCAGGTCGCCGGCTCCCGCGACGGGCACGCCGCAAACGGCGATGCTAATCGGGCCGATCCAACGGCCTGCCAAGGCCGGGCCGCCCTCGTGAAGACACGATCGCTGGACACGTTACGCTCGGGCCCCTGAGCACGGTGCTGTAACGCTTAGGCGTCCCGGATTTCCAAGCTGCATGTCGCAGGTTCGATCCGCGTCTCCCGCTCCACTTTCCGCGGTTTCGTCAGATGCATCCTGCCGCTCGGATTCGCGTCCGCGATTCCCG
>DATCGT010000420.1:0-3882 GCA_036508775.1 Tepidiformaceae bacterium
GCGCCAGCCCCTCGCCCAGTTCGATGATTCGCGTGTGGTCCTCTGGATCGAGTTCGGACAACGCCCTCGCGGAGTCTTCGAAGTACTGAAAGGTTGAGCGGGTCTGGCCCCGGGCGACCTGCGCCGCAAGGAGAAGGTACCGCTCGCGCATCGGCGCGTGGATCTTCTGGAGAAGCCCCGCGCCCCGCTCGAAGTAAACGCGCGAATCCGCCCAGCTCGACTGCGCGAGCTCAACCGCAAAAGCAAGGAACGGCAGGCGATCCTCTTCGTCGAGCTTCTTCAGGACTTCCGGGGCGGCCACCATGCAGGCGGCAGACAGTTCGTAGCTGTGCCGCGCGAGTTCATCGACGAACAGTACCAGCCGCGCGATCTGGCCGACCCGCAGGACGCCAAAGATCTCCGGTCCAACTTCATAGAACTGCGCCGCCAGCGACGAGCTCTTCCAGTTCCCCTTGTAGAGGCGCCGTCCGAGGTCCGCCCACTGGCGAATGTGATTGGGACCAAGCGACTCCAGTGCGGCCGGCGTCGAGCGCAGGAACGACACCGCGAGCGGCGCCGATTCTGAAGCCATGGAGACGGCCTCGCGGCCGAGGCTCTCGATCGAGTCCCACGTTGCCGTTTGCGGGAAGAACTCCGCCGCACGGAAGTACTCGACCGCGGCTTCCCACGAGCGCAGGCTCAGGGCCGTCAGCTCAATCCCGGTCTCGGACCAGATCTGGAGCTGCGAAGGCGAAAGGCGAGGCGCAAGCGCGCGCAGTCCCGCCTCAAAATGCTGTTGAAGCGGCGACGGAAAGCTCGAGAGGCGTTCGTGATGCCGCGCAAGGAGTTCACCGACAACGCTCATGCGAATCGCCACTCCCGGGTTGAATGCTTCACGATTCCCTCTCAGTCCATCGACACGGCACTATTCGAAGATCGACGTGACCACTTCTTCGATACTGCGCTGGATTTCGGCATCGTCCGTCAGTGCCCACGTGACACCAACCTGGCAGGCGCGACGAGGAGCAATCCCCTTCTCGATGAGGCGGCCAGCGTAGATAAGGAGGCGGGTGCTGACGCCCTCGCCAAGACCGTGCTCGCGGAGGTTACGGACCTTCTCGCCCAGCTTGGCGAGATCATTTGCGACTTCCTTCGAGCAGCCAGCTTCGTGCTGGATGATCGTCGTTTCCTGCTCACGCGGCGGATACCCGAATTCGATCGCGATGAAACGCTGACGCGTCGAGTGCTTCAGGTCCTTCAGCGCACTCTGGTAGCCAGGGTTGTAGGAGATAACCAGGAGGAAGCCCTCGGCCGCCTCGATCACCTGTCCCAGCTTCTCGATCGGCAGCAGGCGCCGGTAGTCGGTTAGCGGGTGGATGAGGACGGTCGTGTCCTTCCGCGCTTCGACCACTTCGTCCAGGTAGCAGATCGCCCCGACCTTCACGGCCCGTGTCAGCGGTCCGTCGACCCAGCGCGTGCCGTCCGTATCAAGCAGGTACCGTCCCACGAGGTCGCTCGCCGTGAGGTCCTCATGGCAGGCAACAGTAATCAGGGGCATGCGATGCTCTGCTTCGAGACCGGTAATGCTCGACACCTTCGTTACAGGCCGCCCGAGCTTGTAGGCCATGTACTCGACGAAGCGCGTCTTGCCGGCGCCCGTCGGGCCCTTCAAGAGGACCGGGATCCGCTGCTCGTAGGCCATCTCGAAGAGCTGCACTTCGTCGCTGATGGGCAGGTAATACGGCTCTTCGTGAACCGCGTACTCCTCCATCGCAAATACGTTCGCTGCACCCTGGGTGACTGTCTCTGCCAAGTTGACTACCTCCCGGCCGCTGTCTGGAGCCGAAGTTGAAGTTGATCCCAGGCAGACTGAATCGCCCCTTCCAGGGCCTCCAGGGTGCCGTTGTTCTCAATGACGTAGTTCGAACGCGCAATCCGCTCGGCATTCGACAGTTGCGAGTTGATCCGCGCGCGTGCCGCCTCCGGATCGAGCCCATTGCGGGCCGCCAGCCGCTCCACTGCCAGGTCGGGGTTTACGACCACAACCCAAATCTCATCGCCGAGATCCTCCCAGCCCGCCTCGAACAGCACCGCCGCTTCGAGAACCGCCAAGTGGTTGCCGGCCGCTTCCAGTTCCGCAAGCTCTTCGCTCGCGAGCTTCCGGATCCCCGGCCAGACGATGTCGGTGAGGCGCGTCAGCTCTTCGGTCTTTCCGAACACCTTCGCCCCGAGGACGCGACGGTCGATCGTCCCGTCGGCCGCGACCAGGTCGTCGCCAAACGCTGCTACGACAGCCTTGAACGTGTCGGTACCGGGCTCGTAAGTTCGGTGCCCAAGAATATCGGCATCGATTACGGGTACGTCTTTGTCGCGAAAGAATCGCGTCACAGTGGATTTACCGCTGGCTATCCCACCAGTCAGTGCGATGACAAGCACGGGGTTCTCCGGTCGCGGATGCGGAATGAGTAGTGTATCGCCAGTCTCGGAGGCGCGGCAAACGGCGGGCCCCCTCAGACCTCGACGATGCGGATCCGCGAGCGCGGCGCCTCTCGCCCACAGGTGTCGCAGTGATACACAACCGAGACACCGTGGCCACAGCCGTTGTCCACGAGCGCAAGGTCGTGCTCGCTGTATTGCTCGCCCCAGGCCGCAAGCGCCCCCACGACCACGCCGAGCCCGTGGCCCTTTGCGGTGAGGACGTATTCGGCCCGCGGAGGGTGCTGACTGTAGAAGTGGCGCGTGACGATGTCCTCCGCCTCGAGCAGCTTCAGCCGCTCGGACAGCATCGTCGTAGTGATCCCCTCGATACTGCGACGGAACTCGCTGTAGCGAGTCTTCCCCTTGAGCAGCTCCCGGACGATGAGGAGCGTCCAGCGGTCGCCCACGATGTCGAGGGTGGATGCGACGGGGCAGCGGATGGCGCGTGAGGGCATCTTTTCGCTCGCGGGGGCTATGTTGCAAAGTACAACTCACTTGGATTATAAAAGCAACACCGTCCGCGGGATTCGCCCGACGTTCCCCACTGCTACTGGCCCATTGGAGCTGCCGTTATGAACCCATCCACCCGAGCGGTTCTCGATGCCGCCATCAGCGGGCAGCTTCCATCTGACGAACAGGCGCTGGCCCTCGCCGCCGAAGCCGACCTTCATCCGCTGATGGAAGTAGCAGTGGACCTGCGCGACCGCGGTCATCGGAACGTGATCTCCTATTCACGCAAAGTCTTCATCCCGCTGACCCAGCTCTGCCGTGACGTCTGCCACTACTGCACCTTTGCGAAACCGCCGCGCCCCGGCCAGCGCGCCTATCTGAACGCGGACGAGATCCTCGCCATCGCCCGGGCCGGCGCAGCCGCCGGCTGCAAGGAAGCCCTCTTCACCCTGGGCGACAAGCCCGAGCTCCGCTACAAGGTCGCCCGCGCTGAACTCGCGGCCATGGGCTACAGCACGACGATCGAGTACCTGGCCGTGATGGCCGCACTCGTCCGCGACGAGACCGGCCTCCTCCCCCACGCCAATCCCGGTGTGATGACGCGTGACGAGATCCTGGCCCTGCGAAAGGTCACCATCTCGCAGGGGATCATGCTCGAGAGCGCCAGCGAGCGCCTGGGCGGCAAGGGGATGGTCCACTACGGTTCGCCCGACAAGCGTCCCTCCGAGAGGCTCGAAACCATCCGACTGGCCGGCGAACTCAAGGTGCCATTCACCTCGGGAATCCTGATCGGTATCGGCGAGACGCGAACAGAACGTATCGAAGCACTGCTCGCCCTCCGTTCCCTCCACGAGGCCCACGGCCACATCCAGGAAATCATCGTCCAGAACTTCCGCGCCAAGTCCGGAACGCTGATGGCAGACGCCCCAGAGCCCGACCTTGACGACCTCCTCTGGACCATCGCCGTCGCCCGCA
>DATCGT010000421.1:0-5369 GCA_036508775.1 Tepidiformaceae bacterium
GCTGACGCCAGCGGCTTCGATGGTGGCGAGTTGGATGGCGGCATCGTCGAGGTGTTCGTCCTTCACGGATGTGGAGGATTTGACCTCGATCAGTTCCCGGCCATCACGAGAGGTAGAGAGGATGTCGGCGCGGATGCGAACGCCAGCCTCGGTGAAACCGGCTTCGCAGATCGCGCTCGTAGCGCCGTTCGCGAGGAGCGCGCGGGTCCGGGCGACGGCGTCGTCGTGGCGGAAGAATGGTTCGTCAATGAGGACGCCACCGGGTCGCAGGTTCCGCGCGAGTTCGCCAACGCGCGTACCGGCGTCGAAGCGCGCCTGCTGGGCGGCGTCGGGGGGAGTCGCGAGCTCGGGCTGGAAGCACATCCGGTAGAGGCGGCCGGCACACTGGAGGCCTGCTGCGTAGCGGGTCTTGGAGAGGAGCGGGACGGATGAGGCGTCGTTCATTGGGTCTGAATATAGGCGGCGGCTACGTCACGTCCTGTCGCGCTTCGCAGTCGGGGCCAAAGATCGCATCGATGGTCGCTGCTTCTCGCGTTATCGACTTCGGTGACTTCAGCGAGGCGGGATGAGCGTCTCGGCGGTGCCGCCGAGGATCGTCGCGAGTACCTCTGGTGGTAGTCCCATTTGCTGGATCCGTTCTCGCTGCTGACTGGCCGGTATCGGGCTGTTCGGTGCGTCGCTGCCGAAGAGGAAGCGGTCGGGGAAACGGAGGATGTCGTCGCGGTTGAGCGCGACCGGGCTGGACCAGACGGGAGTGAGGTCGGCGTAGAGGTTGTCGTGGGTGGCCATGAGGTCGAGGGCGGCTGAGGTGGCGGGATGACCGGTGTGAGCGAGGACGAGGCGAAGTCGCGGGTAGGCCGCCAGTACGGACGACAACTCCTCGATTTCCGCCGCCGAGGTGTCGCCGGGCGCGACCTGGCCAGCGTGGGTGACGACGGGAACGTCCAGCTCGGAGGCGGTTTCCCAGAGCGGCGCGAGGCGCGGATCGGCGGGGCTGAACCGGCCGACGGAGCAATGCAGCTTCACGACGCGCAGGTGCAGTTCGCGGAGGGCACGTTCGACGAGCCGGGCGATGTCAGGGTCTGCCGGGTGGAAGGTGGCACCCGCGATGAGCGTTGGAATGGCCGCGACTTCTTTCGCGCTCCACTCGTTGAGTGACTCAGCGATGCCTTCTCGGTGGGCGTAGGGGAGGACACAGGCGCTCGCGAAGCCGTCCTCAGTCAGCGCTCCCGCGACCGCGGGGAGGAGTGGGCTGCTCGTGAGCACGCCGTTCCGGTTGAGACTGTTCCTGACCGCGATGGCGAGACGGTCGGGGAAGGCGTGGACGTGGGCGTCGATGTAGCGCATGCGCGCACTCTACGGGTGCTGCTGGAAACCGCCAGTCAGGCCGGGCGCCCTCGTCGGACATGACTCAAATGGAGGGCGCGTCTTCGGGCCCATACTCGAGTCATGTCGAAGCGCACAACGATCGTTGTCGCCGCGTTTGTAGCCCTCTGTTGCGCTGCCGGCGGCGGACTGATCGTGGTGAAATTGTTCGCTGGTGGATCAACGACAGACGTGCATGTCAGTGCGAGCAGGATTGAATACTCGTCCGTGGCCCGGGCCGTTGGGGCCGCGCAGGTTGTCGTCGTGGGAACCTTCCTGGACGAGCGTACCGAGACGGTGCGGGAACCCTCACCTGTCGATCCGACTCATGCGAGCACGAGGGTGGACGTAATCCGGCGATTTGGTGATCTGCGGGCGCTCAAAGGCGCTGTTCCCGCAAACACAATCGAGGTTCGCTCGACTTCTTCAAACCACATAGAGGATATGGGCGGGAAGTTCACGGACATCGCATGGGACCCGCTAACGCTGCGCCCCGGCCAACGCTATCTGCTGATGCTTCATTCGGCGGCCGATCCTGCGCTGGGTGCGATCTGGGGAGTTGTCGGTGAGCCGGGAACCGCGGAGGTCGGTGCCACAAATACGCTCAGCTTCATAACGAGTCGCGAGTACCAGGCCGACATGCGAGCGAAAGGTCAGGCTCTCGGGCCAACGGGTGCGCCGAGCGCATTCGATGTGACGCTTGATGTCGTCATCGCTGCGGCCGGCCCGGCGAGCACGCCTTAGTCCAGCTCGACCTCGGCTGGGACGGCATCGCCGTTCGTGGCGGCGACGACAGCCTGGAATGAGGCGATCGCGACTTCGATCTGGCCGTCGTCGGGGACGTTGGTGGTGAGGGCCTGGAGGGCGAGGTTCGGGGCGAACATGGCCTTCACGAAAGGATTCTCGCCGAAGCGGGCGCCGATGCGGAGGATTTCGTAGCTGACCCCGGCGACGAGCGGGATGAAGACGATGCGCGAGAGGGTCCGGACGATGAGGCCGCGGTCGACGGCGACGTCGAAGATGAAGAAGGTCAGGAGGGCGACGACGACAACGACGAGGAGGAAGCTCGTCCCGCAGCGGGTGTGCTCCTTGGGGAAGGGGCGGACGCTTTCGACGGTGAGGGGGCTGCCGGCCTCATAGGCGTGGATCGTCATGTGCTCGGCGCCGTGGTACTGGAAGACGCGGCGGATGTCGGGGATGCGGCTGATGGCGGCGATGTAGCCGACGAAGAGGCCCAGGCGGATGCCACCCTCGGCGAGGACGATGAAGACGCGGTTGACGTCCCAGAGCGAGAGCAGGTTCGCGATGAGGATGGGGGCGGCGAAGAAGAGGCCGACGACGAAGAGAACGGCAATCGCCATCGTTCCCCAGAAGACGGTCGAGGGGAACTCGGCGGTTTCGCCATCATCGTTTTCGTCGAAGGCGACGCGGGAGGAGAAGTTGAGGGCGCGGAGGCCGAGGGCCATCGTCTCGCCGAGGACGATCACGCCGCGGAGCATGGGGATGGTGCGGCTCTTGCCGGTGTAGATGCCGGCGAGTTCCTCGGAGTGGGTGACGATGTGGCCGCTGGGGTGGCGGACGGCGACGGCCATGTGCCGTGGGCCGCGGATCATGACGCCTTCGAGGACGGCCTGTCCACCGTAGTAGACGTTCGCGGGGGCGGATGGAGCTTTGTTCATGCGTTCAGCCTGATACCAAACGAGGCGCCGAATGGGCGCCTCGTGGAGTGTGATATGACCGGGATCGCCTTAGCTTTCCTGCTGCCGCTGGTAGCGGCGGTTGAAGCGCTCGACGCGGCCGGCGGTGTCGATGATGCGCTGCTCACCGGTGTAGAAGGGGTGGCACACGCTGCAGACGTCGAGGTGCATCGTCGCGCGGGTGGAGCGTGTCTTGATCTCGGCACCACAGGCGCAGTGGATGATGGCCTCTTCGTACTTGGGGTGGATGGCGTCTTTCACGATGCGACCTCTGTTTCAGCCGCGTAGACGCTGATCTTCTTGCGGCGGCCCTTCGCGTAGGGCTCGAACTTCACCTGGCCATCGATCAGCGAGTAGATGGTGTAGTCCTTGCCGAGGCCGACATTCTGGCCGGGGTGGAAGCGAGTCCCACGCTGGCGAAGGATGATCGAGCCGGGCTTCACGACTTCGCCACCGAAGTGCTTCACGCCGAGGCGCTGGCTCTGGCTGTCGCGGCCGTTCTTGGAACTGCCAAGTCCCTTCTTATGTGCCATGACTGACTACCCCTTCGTGATCGATTCCACGACGAGCCGGGTAACCGACTGCCGGGCGCCGAAGGTACGACGGTATCGCACCTTGTTCTTGTATTTCATGAAACGGATCTTTGGGCTCCTGCCGTGCTGCTGGATCTTCGCCGTGACTGATGCACCGGGCACCAGGGGCGTACCAACCGTCACGTCAGCTCCATCGAGGACCATCATCACTTCCAATGAGATCGTGTCGCCCGGTTCACCGGTGACACGGCTCATCTGAAACTCTTGCCCTTCGACGAGGCGCATCTGTCGCCCGTCGGCGCGCACTATCGCTTCCATACAACTACTCCGAACAGTCCGTGGACAGTCTTTCAGTCTAGGGATCAGCAACCGCTTCGGTCAACGAAGCGGCTGGCTAATGTCCCCGAGGGTTTCCATTTCCGGGATCAATACTCGCCTGGCTCGGTCCGCCGCCCTCCCACGCGAGGCCAGACGGCGGCTTGGCTTCGAAAGCCGGGCGCTGCTGCGGGGCCTCGGTCGGGGGTGGGGTGGTGGTTGGCTCGCCCTTCTTCGGGAGGTCGGACGGTGGCCACGGGTCCTGCGGGTTGCTGTTGAGGAGGCGCTTGAGGGTTTCGCCTTCGAGCGTTTCCTCTTCGAGGAGGACGTTGGCGAGCTTGTCGAGCAGGTCGCGGTGCTCCTTGAGGACGGCGCGGGCGCGTTCCTGTGCTTCTTCGATCAGGCGGCGAACTTCGTCGTCGATCTCTTCGGCGATCTTCTCGCTATAGTTCCGGGTCTCGGAGATTTCGCGGCCGAGGAAGACGAGTTCCTCGGCGCGGCCGAAGGTCCGGGGCCCGAGGCGCTCGCTCATGCCCCAGCGGGTGACCATGGCGCGGGCGATGCGGGTGACCTGCTCGATGTCGTTCGAGGGGCCGGTGGAGGCTTCGCCGAAGATCAGTTCCTCAGCAGCGTGCCCACCGAGGGCGGCGCAGAGCTGGTCGCGGAACATGCTGCCGGTACGGTAGTGCGACTCCTCATCGGGGAGGAAGCGGGTGTAGCCGCCGGCCATGCCGCGGGAGACGATCGTGACCTTGTGGGGCGGATCGTGGTGCTCCATGAAGTGGCTGACGACGGTGTGTCCGCCTTCGTGGTAGGCGGTGAGCTTCTTCTCAAGGGGAGACATCACGCGGCTCTTGCGTTCGGGCCCGGCGATGACGCGGTCGACGGCTTCTTCGAATTCGTCCATGGAGATGATCTTCTTGTTGCGTCGGGCGGCGAGGATGGCCGCTTCGTTGACGAGGTTGGCGAGGTCGGCGCCGCTGAAGCCGGGGGTCGACTTCGCGATCGTCGGGACCTGGACGTCGTCGCTGATGGGCTTGCCCTTGGTGTGGACGGCGAGGATCGCCTCGCGGCCTTTGACGTCCGGGGCATCGAGGACGACCTTGCGGTCGAAACGGCCCGGGCGGAGGAGGGCGGGGTCGAGGATGTCGGGGCGGTTGGTGGCGGCGATAACGATCACGTTGGTGCCGGTATCGAAGCCGTCCATCTCGACGAGGATCTGGTTCAGGGTCTGCTCGCGCTCGTCGTGGCTGCCACCGAGGCCGGCGCCGCGCTGACGGCCGACGGCGTCGATTTCATCGACAAAGACGATGCAGGGGGCATTCTTCTTGGCCTGTTCGAAGAGGTCGCGGACGCGGCTTGCACCGACGCCGACGAACATCTCGACGAACTCCGAACCGGAGATGCTGAAGAAGGGGACGCCGGCTTCGCCAGCGACCGCGCGGGAGAGGAGCGTCTT
>DATCGT010000422.1:0-10265 GCA_036508775.1 Tepidiformaceae bacterium
TGATGTGTTAGCGCGCGGAAGAGGCGAAAGGTCGATCTACGCCTCGTCCAGCACGAGTCCGACCGGTTCACTGTGCTATGCCCGAAACTTTCTCCTTCGGCGTCATTGTTCCAGCGTTCAGTTCACCCTGGTGCCTGTGCAACCTTGAATAAGGCCACGCTTATCGAAAGGATAATCTGCCATCCTTTCGATAAGCGTGGTCCCGGGACAGAAAGGATAGCCAACTTGGGTGGTCAGCTGGTTCGGAAGATTTGGGAGTACGACCCGACGCTCTACGCGCCGGCGAGATACCGGCGCGCCTGTTCGTACGAAACATTTCTGCCGGACCCCCTCGCTGCACTCGAGGTGAGCCTTTCAGGAGAAGTCGCCGGCATCATCTCGGAGGCCGAGCGAGCGATATTCGTCCTCAACCAGGGAGCAGGCGTGCCCCTCGGCCCCCTCGCTCGACTTCTCCTTCGGACCGAGTCCATCGCCTCTTCTAAAGTCGAAGGGATGCAGGTGGACGCTCGAAGTCTCGCTCGCGCGGAGGCAAACCTCGATATCGGACGCCGTGTCGGGCCGGAAGCGCTCGAAATCCTGGCCAATATCGATGCGATGGAGCTCGCCATCGAGCGAACTGCCAACGAGCGGGTCATCGAGGTTTCGAACATCGAGGCGATCCACCGGTCGCTCATGGCTCGCGACGTCCATGTGGCGACGGCGGGACATCTCCGCAACGTCCAGAACTGGATCGGCGGGAATGACTACAACCCGTGCGGAGCTGACTTTGTTCCGCCCCCGCCTGGCGAATTGCCAGCGCTCTTGTCCGATCTTTGCGACTTCTGCAACGACGACACACTCTCGCCGCTCGTCCAGGCGGCCATAGCCCACGCTCAGTTCGAGACCGTTCATCCCTTCGAGGATGGCAATGGGCGTACTAGTCGAGCCCTGGTACAGGTGATCCTACGACGCCGGGGCCTGGCCCCAGCGTATGTCCCCCCGATCAGTGTCATGCTGGCGCGTCACAAGGAACGCTACATCGAAGGATTGACCCTCTTCCGCAGGGAACGCGTCAGCGATTGGGTACGCGTCTTTGCCGAGGCCGCGGCTGCAGCTGCGCAACTCGCAAGTCACTATGCGGGGAGGGTGATCGAGTTGCAGCGGAGCTGGCGAGAACGGCTGGCGCAGCAGGTCAACCCTCGCAGCGATGCAGCAGCCTGGCCCATCATCGACGCGCTGCCCGCACACCCAATCATCACGACGAGCGTAGCGGCGACGGCAACGGGACGAACCCGTCCGGCTGTGGCGAATGCCATTGAGCAGCTGGAATCATGCGGAGTCCTGCTCCCGATGACCCGGTCGGGTCGGAACCGCGCGTGGGAGGCTGATGGCCTCCTCGACCTGATCGTGGGACTAGAATCCGGGCAATGAGCCTTCCGCGGGCGCGGCTCGGAATCACCGAACCATTCCAGCGCTCCGCGACCAGGACGAGGACCTTCAGGGGGCCCGGACGCGAGATTAGGGCGGCGGTGCCATGGTTGCCGTGATTGTGAGGCTTCGCATGAAACCTCCACACGGCGAACGGCCCGCGCGTCACATCTCCGGCTTGGGTGCCTTCGTAGGTCGCTTCAACTCCACCTGGACCGTCGCGAAGGTCAATGCCGCGATCGCGACAATGATGGCGATGGTTGTGAGGATGCTGAGGATATCGCGCAGGTTATCCTGGCCACTTGTCGAGAGACTGCGCACGATGTTGAGCACAGTCAGGACGAGTGCAACACCGATTGCCGCCAGCCCGGGGATGAGGACCTTGATCTCGCGGCGGCCGACCAGGTGACCAAGGCAGACGCCACCGATGGCCAGGAACGGCGTCGTGACGGGGATCACCCAGTCGCGATGCGTGTGCCAGCTGGAACGGGTCTGGAAGGCGAGGGCGGAGAAGCCCAGCGCGAAGACGACCCCAAGGATCGAACCCTGGTTGGACTTCGCCCAGTCCGTGGCGGACTTGACGGGGCTGGCGGGCAGGCGAGTGCGATCGTGCAGGAAAGCGCCGCTCTTCTCGTCTTCGATAGGGATACGGGCTGCAAAGTTCGGCATGACGAGAGGAATCATCGGGTTCGACCCGGTTGGCGGCAAGCCCCGGGAGTGAGAAGCCACGAGCCCGGGTGATACCCTGCGCAGGTGGAAGCTGAAGGGGACGACCGAGTCGCTGTCCTCGACCTCCGTGATCGAGCGGTTGAGTGGGCCTTCGTTGCCGCCGAACTGGAGCGCCTTCGGCTGGAGGCTGGGGCGGATGTCGTCGTCGTGGCTGTCAACGGCGGGACAGAAATCGCAGGCTTCGAAGGGGGGAGCGATGCCCGGGTGGCGCGATTCGAGCTGCCGGTGATCGCTGCTCTCGCGGGCGCAGTACGCGACGGCACGGCCGAATTTGCCCTGGCGTGCGACATCCGGGTGGGTGACGAGTCGCTGCGGCTGACCCTGCCCACCTCGAGCGAGCGCCTGAGGCTGCTCTTCCCGGGCAAGGACGGCGTGAGGCCCGAGGCGGAGGTCAATGCCGAGGAGGCGCTTGCCCGGGGGCTCGTTTCGCGAGTCGCTCCGAGGGGCGAAACGGCGTTCGAACTGGCACGAAAAGTAGCCTCGGTCATCGCTGGCCGGGGCCCGCTCGCGACTCGCCTGGCCAAGGAGGCCCTATGGCGCGGGCTCGCGATGCCGATGGAGCAGGCGCTGCGTTTCGAGACTGATTTGACGCTGCTCCTCCAGACGACGAAAGATCGCGCGGAAGGGGTACGCGCGTTTCTTGAAAAGCGACCCCCGACGTTTGAAGGTGAATGACTGATGATTGTCCTTTTGGAAGAACCCGAAGCGTGGTCGCTCATGATGCTCGTGAGCGCCTTAGCGGTAGACAACGCCGATATTTCCACCGAGGGCAAAGAGGCCATCCGCAAGTGGAGGTCCGAGCGGTCGGAAACGAGCGCGGAAATCAAGAAGCTGACCGACGCGGTGAACACCTCGCTCAACCGTCATATTGAGGCGAGCTTCATGCGGCGCGTGAAGATGGCCGGCGGGCGTGCCGACACGGTGAAGAAATAATGGAACTGCGACTTTCCGAAGAAGAGATCAACGAAGCGCTCCTCACGATCGTCACCCAGATGGTCGACGAGATTCCTTTCTCCGACCGCGACCGGGCCATGATCAAGCGCTGGCGGTCTTCCGCTATGAAGCTCGGCAGCGACGATATGACGGAGTTTGTCCGCAAGGCGAACGAGGACCTGGCGCGGGGGATAGCCATGCGTCAGCGGAGCCCGATCCAGAAGCACGACTGGAACGACTGAGCGAGCCCTCCGGCTGAGCAGGGTCACAGGTCGCGATATAATCGCGTTCGTGACCGCGAAGGAGTCGCTACGCCAGCTCATCGATGAGATGTCAGACGAGGAAGCGCAAGAGCTCCTCGCCTATCTCAACTTGCTTGCCGATCCCGACGTACTGACCGAAAGCGAGTTGGCGAAGGTCGTTGAGGCTGAGGCGGCCATCGAGCGAGGCGAATTCTTGACACTGACAGAAGTACGCGCCAGGTACGGCGTTGCCTGAGCCAGTCCTGTTCGACCTGGATAGCCGCGGGGTCGCGACCATTTCTTTGAATCGCCCCGATCGCCTGAACGCGATCAACATGGCGATGCGTGACCTTCTCTGGGGATATCTCGAAGCCTGCCGCGACATGCCGGATGTGAAGGTCGTCGTCTTCCGGGGCGAAGGGCGCGCCTTCAGTGCGGGTGCCGACATCTCCGAGTTCGGCACGGCGCCATCCATCATGGAGGCCCGGCGGGCGCGCCATGAGCGCGATGTCTGGAGCCTGCTGCTCTCGCTCCCGTGCGTCACCATCGCCCGCATGCACGGGTTCTGCTTCGGCGCGGGACTGGAGCTGCCGCTCTGCTGCGACGTCCGGGTCGCCGCCGAGGGCACCACGTTTGCGGTGCCGGAGGTGTCGCTGGGCTACATCCCCAGCGCTGGCGGCACGCAAACCCTGCCGCGGAGGATTCCGCCCGGGGTGGCAGCGGACATGGTCATCACCGGGGAGCCCATCGATGCGGCGGCGGCTCTGCGCTGGGGCATGGTGAAGGCGGTCGTGCCCGGAGACCGGCTCGACACGGCGATTGCGGCTGAGGTAGAACGGGCGCTCGCTCCCGGCGGAGAGTCGATCAGTTCGCCTCGGCTGAGGATGATGGCGGGCTGAAAGGCGCCCATGCAGGTGCGGGGAAGGCCCGGTTCGCCCAACGCGAAGGTGTCCGGTAGAATCCAGCCCGCATACCGTGAACCGGCGACCGGTTCCCCATCGGAGACTTCATGAACACTATCGAGTTCCTACAGATCTCGTCCGCGGTCGTCCCTGCCCGTGAGGCACTGGTCGAGGTTGGCGGCAGCGACAAGCGGATCACGTACGAAGGGATGTATCCCATCGTCGTGAAGCTTGCCAACGCCCTCCAGGGCCTTGGACTGGAGCGCGGCCAGAAGGTCGCCGCGATGTCAGTCAACAGCGCCGACTACGTCATCACCTACTACGCCTGCGCGATGCTCGGCGTCACCTTCGTCCCGCTGAACTTCCGGGCGAAGGACGAAGAGCTGACACACATGATCAATGTGGCGCAGTGCACAGCGGTCTTCGTGTCCGAGCGGTACATCGAACTCGTGGACCGGATTCGCCCGACGTTGACCCATGCGCAGCACTTCATCGCCTACGACGGCGGCCAGTCGTCGTATCTCGACTACAACCAGCTGCTCGAGCATGCCGGCGACGAGGAGATCTGGACCGAGGTCGACGATCACGATGCGACCATCCTGATCTTTACCAGCGGCACGACGGCGCTCCCCAAGGGCGTGCAGCTGACGTACCTGGACATGACGGCCTACGTCACGAACCAGAACCCGGCGGACCCGGACCTGCACGAGAAGATCCTGGTGTCGGCGCCGTTCTTCCACGTCGCCGGGGCGACGACCATGATGCTGGCGATCTGGAGCGGGCGAACGCTCGTCATCCTGCCGGCGTTCACGCCCGAGCTCTGGCTCGAAGCGGTCGACAAGGAGAAAGTCACCCACGCGTTCGTGGTGCCGACGATGCTGAAGCGGATCATGGAGGTGCCGAACTTCGACAAGTACGACATCTCGAGCATGCAGAGCATCACTTACGGCGCCGCACCGATGCCGTACGAAGTGGTCCGCAAGGCGTGCGATATCTTCCCGCCGAAGGGCATCGGCCTGATCAACGGCTACGGCCAGACGGAATCGACGGCCATCCTGACGTTCCTCGGGCCCGAGGATCACGATCTGAGCACGGACAAGGAACTCAAGGAAATGCGCCTGCGGTCGGTCGGGAAGACGATGCCGGACGTTGAACTGGCGATCATGGACGATCGCAATCGCCCGCTGGGAAAGAACGCCGAGGGCGAGATCTGCGTCCGCTCGGCGCGTGTCATGAAGGGCTACTACAAGCAAGAAGAAGCGACCAGCACCGCCATCATGGACGGCTGGTTGCACACCGGGGACCTCGGGAAGATCGACGACGACGGGTACCTCTTCATCACGGGACGGAAGAAGGACCTGGTCATCCGCGGCGGCGAGAACATCTCCGCGGGCGAGATCGAGAACTGCCTCGAGAACTATCCGAAGGTCGCGGAATCGGCCGTCATCGGCGTTGCCGATCCGGATTGGGGCGAGGTCGTGAAGGCGATACTTGTGCTCAAGCCGGGCGAGACCGTTACCTACAAGGAACTGACGGACTACTGCAAGTCGCGGCTCTCGTCGTTCAAGGCGCCGCAGTATTACGCAATCCTCAACGAGCTTCCCCGGAACCACCTGGGCAAGATCCTGAAGACGGAACTCCGGACGACGCACGGCACCTCCGACAACGAGAATATCCAGCCGTAAGAGCCGGGAGCCAGTCACGCATCGAAAGCCCGTACCGGCAGCGGTACGGGCTTTTGTGTGTATTGCGCAGGCGGGGGCGTGCGTGTCGTTTTGACTCATCGTTCGCACCGGCTCGCTTTGACCGCTACATAACTCCGTCCCGTCTGGCCGAAGGGCGCGCCGGATGCCGCCCGCGTTCGCGCGTGATTCTCATGTCCGGTAGGATGCTGGCGTTTGGGCGTGCGCATGTGAGTGCGAAACGCCCGCTACCTGGACAAAGGAAGAACGCATGCAGCCTCGCGATCGTTTGAGCGCCTCAGGCCATTCCTCAGGCACGCGGTTCCGCGTGAGCCTGGGTGGCATCCTCATTCCGATGCTCATCGTCGGCGCCATTTCGGCGTTTGAAATTGCGCGGACGGGCACGGCACAGCGCGAAGTGCTCTTCAACATCAGCACGCCGGCGATCATGTACTTCGTTTTCGCCGTGTCGATGGCGATCCTTTTCGCAGCGTTCGTGCGACGTCTGCGGATCTGGCGGTTGGGGCGTTCCGTTTCGGTGACCGACAACCTCGGCCGGCGGATTACGAACGCGATGACGATGGGTGCGGGGACGAGCCGGGTCCCGAACGACAAGTTCGCGGGCGTGATGCACTGGTGCATTTACGCCAGCTTCATGTCGCTGGTCCTGGTCACTGCGCTCCTGGCGGTGGACGACTACCTTCCGCTCATCTTCGGAAAGTCGGCGGAGCACGCGTTCCTGACGGGCAATCTCTACCTCGGATATAAGCTATTCGGCAACGTCGCCGGACTGGTTGGTCTGCTCGGCATTGGCATGGCGATCTTCCGGCGCTACATCAAGCCGTCCTCCAAGCTCGCGCTTGACCGGCGCGCTACCGAAGACGCGATTATTGTCGGCGGGCTGGGCTTCGTCCTGTTCACGGGTTTCCTCGTCCAGGGGCTGCGCATCAGCGCAAACGAGATCCCGGCCGGGCATGAAAGCTGGTCGTACTGGTCGCCAGGCGGCTGGGTCATCGCGAAGATCCTCGGCGGAATGAGCAGCGACGCCCTGTTGAACCTTCACAAGGGGATCTGGTGGTTCCACGTCGTCGCGGCTTTCGCGCTGCTGACGATGATGTCGCTGACCAAGTTCCGGCACATCATCTTTGGCCCGGTCAACGGGTTCTTCAAGCGTCCCGGCCCGCAGGCCTACCTTCGGCCGCTGGGCAACATGGAAGCCATGATCGAGGCAGGGGACACCCTCGGTGTCTCTAAGCTGCAGGACTTCACCTGGAAGCAGCTTTTCGACGCGGATACCTGCGTTCGTTGTGGCCGCTGCACGAACGCCTGCCCGGCATGGACTGCCGGGCAGCCGTTGTCGCCGATGGCGATCATCCAGGACATCCGGGCGTACATGAACCACGCCGGGCCGCTGCTCCTCGCGGGCAAGGACCCGGCGACGGAACTCAAGGGCGAACTCATCGGCGACTACGTCAAAGAAGAGGCGCTCTGGGCCTGCCGCACCTGCATGGCCTGTGTGGAAGCATGCCCCGTGATGATCGAACACGTTCCGTCGATCGTGGACATGCGCCGCTACCTCGTCATGGAGAAGGCGAGCATCCCATCGACCGCGCAGGCGGCGCTCCAGAACATCGAGCAGCGCGGCCACCCCTGGCGCGGTACGCAGCTGACCCGCGAGACATGGATCCAGCAGCTCGCCGAACAGGGCATCACCGTGCCGATGTTCGACGGGACGCAGGACTATCTCTACTGGGTTGGCTGCTCGGGTGCCCTGGTAGAGCGCAACCTCAACATCACCCAGTCGGTCGTGAAGCTGCTCCTCGCCGCCGGGACGAGCTTCGGGGTCCTCGGCCAGTCCGAGACCTGCAACGGCGACCCGGCGCGGCGGCTCGGGAACGAGTTCTTGTTCGCGACGCTGGCCGAAACCAATGCCCAGACGTTCAACGAACTCGGTGTGAAGCGGATCATCACGGCCTGCCCGCACTGCTTCAACACGTTCGCGAACGAGTACGGAGACTTTGGTGGGAAGTACGAAGTGACCCACCACGCCGACTTCCTGCAGATGCTCGTGGCGGGGGGGAAGCTCCAGCCGAAGGCTGTGAACGGCGCCACGATCACCTACCACGACTCCTGCTACCTCGGGCGCGGGAACGGGATCTACGATTCGCCGCGCGAAGTACTGGAGAGCATCCCGGGCACGAAGCTGGTCGAAATGCCACGCAGCGGCGTCCGCGGTCTCTGCTGCGGTGCGGGTGGCGGCAACATGTGGATGGAAGAGAAGGGAACGCGTGTCAACCACATCCGCGCGGCTGAGGCGGTAAACACCGGCGCGAGCATCGTGGCTACGGCCTGCCCCTTCTGCATCCAGATGTTCGAAGACGGCATCCCGGCCGTTCAGCCGGATGAAGAGAAGAGGACGATTAAGGCTTACGACATCGCGGAGTTGCTGGAGGTCAGCGTGAAGCCGGCCGCCCTGGTGCTCCAGGATGCGGGGGTGACCCCGGGCAGCGAGGCTGAACCAAAGTCGTGACCCAACCGGCCTGTCTGGTATGGTAGCGCAAGGGATCTCCACGGGAGGAACGAGGCTATGAAGCGAATTTCGAGGCGCTCTGCGCTTCTTGCGGCGGTCCTCGCGCTGGTGGTTGCGCTGCCAGCCGTTACCGTCAGTGCCGCGGACAGCGGTAGCAATGCCCCCACATTTACGCGGGGAGCGCACACGTCCCTGCCGTATCAGCGGGTGCTTCCGTCGCTTCTGCCGAACAGTCGTGAGAACACCACGGCGGTTGCTCAGAATGCTGGCACTGCCGCGGCAACCATCGCCATGGACATCTACACGCCTGGCGGCCTCTACGTGTCATCGGCGAGCGTGACCTATGCCAATGTCCCGGTTGGCGGCTCGCGGACCTTCCCGCAGGCGTCGAACACGGGCCTCACGGCCGGCTTCCGCGGTGTTGGCGTCATCTCAAGTGACCAGCCAATTAGCGCGGTGCTCGTCCGTGAGATCGCATCGAACACGGATGGGAAGTCCTATTCCATCCATGACGCTTATGCGGCGGGCGCGAACACGATTTCGCTTCCCTACATCGCCAACGCGCTTAACGGCACCTACAACACGCGGATGGCCATCGCGAACACCGGGACGGCTGTTGCGTGTGTGACGGTGGCCTATGCCTTCGTGCCCGGAAACGGAGCGATCCCGGCGAGCGGCAGCGCTCCTTACACAGACAACGGCACGGGTGGCAGTGGCTGCTCCAGCGGTTACCCCATCGCGGTCGGTGGCCAGCTGACGCTCTCACCAGATGGCGTCGACAGTTCGACGCTAATGCCCGCCCAGACCCGCAACGCCCTGATGGCCGCCACCGTGACATCGATCGGCTCACCGGTGACGGTCGCAGTCGATGCGTACCTGAGCGACGGGACGAAGAAGCTCGCTTCATATGACGGCTTCGTCGTCGGTGGCGCGGCACAGGAAATCGGGACGCAGCTTTCCATCCCACTGGCCCTGAAGACGCCAGACGGCTACTACTCGCAGATTCTGCTTTCGAATCCGAACAGCACTGCTGCAAACGCGACCATCGTCTATACGGATGGAACCAGTCACCAGAGCTACACCGTGGCCCTGACGGTGCCCGCGAACGGGACGGCGAACCACAGTGTCTACAGTGACAATGTCGTGCCCACCGGTTTCGTTGGGGCGGCTACGGTGACCTCGACACAGCCGCTCGCGGCAGTCGTCTTCCGCTCGAAGATGACCAACGGTGGGAGCTTCGTTGACGAAGACCTCTACACCGCCGCGAACGGGGTCCCGGTTGGCCGCGGCGCCACTACAGCTCGGTTCCCGCTGATCGTCCGGCGACTTGGGATGAGCGGCAGTTATTACGGCCAGAACACCTGGGTGAGCGTGAGCCCTGCCAACGGTGGAAGTGCAACACTGACCATCACCTCGGTCGCCGATTCGGCAACGGTCCCGGGGACTTGCTCAAGCGCGGCGACCTACACGACCACGGTGACGATCTCGTCGCCGACGATTTTCTACCAGAACCTTGATCTCAACAACGGCTTTGGAACGGCACCCACCTGCTTCTATGGGTCGATGACGATCACAAGCAGCGCGCCAATCATCGCCGTCGCGGACAGCACGAACGACCTCTACAACGGCGACCTCGACGGGATGTACAACGCACTCACACCGTAAACGGCGAGTCGTCCGCTGATGAAACGAAAGAGAGCGCTCCAAACGGAGCGCTCTCTTCTTGTGTGTCCTGGGCCGACTGCTTTCAGGCGGGTTCGTACCTCAGGAGGGTCACCCCGGCGCCAGCGATGTCTTCGAAATGCGGCTTCACCCGCATGCCGACCTTGATCGCTTCAGG
>DATCGT010000423.1:0-3421 GCA_036508775.1 Tepidiformaceae bacterium
TGATCTCTCCAAACAGGATCTCTATCGCCAGATCCTGCGGGTCGTCTATCGCCTCATATTCCTGTTCGTCGCGGAGGACCGAGAGCTCGTATTCTCGCCGGGGGCGACCCGCGAATCGCGCGACCGTTACTTGCGGCACTACTCCGTATCCCGTCTCCGTAGGCTGGCTGCGAGGAAGCGCGGTGATGCGCACGGCGACCTGTGGCAACAGCTCCTAGTGACCTTTCGCCTGTTCGCCAACGGCGGTGGTGAGGAAAGCCTCGGCATCCCCTTCTTTGGCGGGTTGTTTCGTGAAGCTGAGCCGCTCATCGTGGCCTCGCAAGTCTCCAATCTCTACCTGCTCGAGGCGGTGCGTGCATTGACGACCCTTCTGGACGGGACGAGCCGGCGCAGCCTGGACTACCGCAACATGGGGGCTGAGGAGCTGGGAAGTGTCTATGAGTCGCTTCTCGAGCAGCACCCGAACCTGAATCTGGAGACCGGGGCATTCGCCCTTGGGACGGCTGCGGGCTCAGAGCGAAAGACGACAGGCAGTTACTACACACCTGAGTCTCTCATCACCCTCTTGTTGGATTCGGCCCTTGACCCGGTGCTGGATCAGCGTGTGGAAGCCGCTCGAAGAGACAAGAGTGACGTGTCCGAAGCGATCCTCCAGATGAAGGTCTGCGACCCCGCTTGCGGATCAGGCCATTTCCTCATCGCCGCCTCGCATCGGATTGCCCGCAGGGTCGCTCAAGCGCGAACCGGAGATGAGGAACCATCTCCAGCGGCTCAGCGCAGCGCTCTGCGCGAGGTAGTGGCGCGCTGCATCTACGGTGTCGATATCAATCCGATGGCGGTAGAACTGGCCAAGGTGAGCCTTTGGCTGGAGGCGATCGAGCCCGGGAAGCCGCTCACGTTTCTCGATCACCACATCAAGCGAGGAAACTCGCTATTTGGGGCGACGCCCGAGCTCATCGACCGAGGAATCCCCGATCGGGCCTTTGACCCGATCGAGGGCGACGACCGCAAGGTTGCCGCCTCGTACAAGGGGCGGAATCGGGCTTCACGTGCGGGCCAGCAGGACTTGTTCGCCGCTGAGGCGTCGGCGGACTACAGCATCGCACTGACCGCGCGCCTCGCACTTATCGACACGATGCCCGATGACACGCCCCAGGCGCTCGCCGCGAAGAAGGCCTCCTTCCGCCAGTTCTCGGAGTCAAAGGAGTACATCGAAACCCGCCGTGTGGCGGACGGCTTCTGTGCTGCATTCGTTTGGCCGAAGCAGCCTGGCTCACCCGAACCGGTGACCCAGTCGGTGCTTGAGGGTCTTCGCGACGGGTCCGCGAATCCCAGCCAGGGAACCAGGGAGCAGATCCGTGAGCTGGCCGCGCAGTACGACTGGTTCCATTGGCACTGCGAATTCCCGGATGTGTTCACGCCTGCTGAAGTTCGACCGTCGGGTTCGGCAACGGGCTGGGACGGCGGGTTCGATTGCGTTCTGGGCAATCCTCCCTGGGACATGATCCAACTTGACCCACGTGAGTACTTCTCAGGCACCAGGCCGGATATCGCCGGGGCAACACACGTCTCAGCAAGGAAGCGCCTCCTCGGGCACCTAGAAGCCGAGGACCCGACGCTGTATTACCAGTGGCTGCTCGACAAACGCAAGAATGAGGCGACTCAGCACTTCATGCATTCGTCGGGCAGGTTCCCTCTGTCGAGCTTTGGCAGGTTGAACAGCGCACCGGTGTTCGTCGAGCTCGTCTCCGGTCTCATCGGAGATGCCGGTCGTTCGGGTCTCATCGTACCCACCGGAGTTGCGACTGATTCCTTCACTCAGCATCTCTTCGCTGGCCTGGTGCGCGGAGGACAGCTCGCGTCTCTGTGGGGTTTCGAGAACGAGGAATTCCTGTTCCCGGCCATCCATCATGCGACAAAGTTCTGTCTTCTCACGCTCACTGGCCCGACCGCAAACGGCGGCAACGGCCCCATGGACTTCGTCTTCTTCGCGCGGTCGATTGCACAGGTACGCGAGCCCGCGCGGCATTTCACCCTGTCCGTCGAGGAGATTGCCCGCATCAACCCGAACACGCTCACCTGCCCAGTATTCCGGAGCGGGAGGGATGCGGCGCTGGTATCTCGCATTCATCGCGAGGTTCCAGTGTTGGCTCGAGAGGCGGAGAGCGGACCGGACCAGGGAGAATGGGGGTTCCGTGGCTTCCTGATGTTCATGATGAATGACATCAGTTCTGAGCTCGTCCCGCTGACAGAGATGGGCGCCGAGTGGTCCCTTGTCCGAAGCGTTGTCGTCGAGCCTGGCGGCGGTCGTCGGCTTCCGTTTCTTGAGGCCAAGATGCTCAGCCAGTACGACCATCGCTTCGGAACGTACGAGGGACAGACGCAAGCGCAGTCCAACCAGGGGAAGTTGCCCGAGCTCACGCCCTTGGAGAAGACGGCTGACCGGGTGCCGTTGCCCAAGTACTGGCTTGACGCCGCCACCGTGGAGACCCGATTGGGCGACAGATGGACTCCCGAGTGGTTCTTGGGGTGGAGGGACATAACGAGCGCCGTGACCACGCGAACAATGATCGCATCTGTGGTGCCGCGCTGGGCAGCGGCCAACACCTTCCCGCTGTTCCTCTTCGGTTCACAGCGCGCCGAGGACGCTGCCTTGCTGCTGGCAAACCTCAACAGTTTCGCCCTGGACTACGTAGCGCGCCTGAAGACCGGCGGGAACCATCTGACGTTTCACATCGTCAAGCAGTTGCCCATCTTGCTGCCTGGGACCTACGACACGCAGTACCCGTGGACAGGGAGCAGCAAGGCCCGCGATTGGGTGTCAGAGCGAGTCGTGGAGTTGATGTACACCTCAATCGAACTAGGCGCGTTTGCCCGAGATATCGGCTACGACGGTCCGCCGTTCGGATGGGACCAGGAGCGTCGTCTCGAGCTGCGCTGCGAGCTGGACGCCGCCTTCTTCCATTTCTACGGCATCGGGCGCGACGATGTTGAGTACGTCATGGACAGCTTCTGGATCGTCAGGTCCGACGATGAGAAGCGCTACGACGAGTACCGTACGAAGCGCCGCATTCTCGAGCTATTCGACGACTACACCAGGAGGTCCGAAGCCGCCACCTGAGGACTCGACGCGTTTCAGGTGGTCGGACGTGTCGTGGGTCGGCGCCGGTACGACGTCGCGCGAGGGGGGAGCGGTCTTGGCTGCAGTGTGGTGGGTGAATCAAGCGGACCCACAGTACGCGATAGACCTCAGGCGCGGCTACCGCTGGTCTCCTTCGAAGACGAAGTCCGGCGGAGTCCGCGAGGCTTGGCGCTGCCTTGAGGACATGGTGCCCGGCGATACCTGGATCAACTGGAGACAACAGTCCATCGTTGCTCTCGGGGTGGTGACCGCTGTGCCAGAGTCAGCACCCTGGCCGAC
>DATCGT010000424.1:0-14030 GCA_036508775.1 Tepidiformaceae bacterium
CTCCGCGATTCGCGCGCTGCGGGCGAACCGTTTGACCAGTTCGTGCGCAGGCGGAAGGTGCGCGAGACCGTAGTCGGCGGCGGAATCTACTACCGCGGCTACCTGACGAAAGACGGCGCACTGGCGGTCGGCTGCCTATCCCCGACAACGCGGGGAAAGATGAACCACGCCCTCGGGATCGACGGCGAGACTGACACGAGGAACACCCAATCGGTTACCGCCGACCTCATCGCCCGCGTCGAGAAGATGCTCACGGAAAAGACCACCGACGAGTGGATGGAGATCTTCGACCGGAACGGTGTGCCAGCCAGCCCGGTCTGGTTCGTGGAGGAGTTGCAGGACAACCCACAGGTCATCGCGAACGACTACGTGGTGGAACTCGAACACGACCTGACGGGCCCGCAGAAGATGTCCGCCTCGCCGTTCAAGATGAGCGACAGCCCGCCGATGGTGCAGGGTGCGGCGCCGCCCCTGGGGCGTGACACGCTGAAGTGGATGCGGGAACTCGGCTATTCTCCCGATGAGGTCGAGGCGCTGGCCGCAGCCGGGGCGATCGGACTGGGGCTTTAGCCATGGGGGCCACGGGCCAGAACGGCTTCGAGGCCGCCAGCGAGTAGTTCAACCTCGGCCTGCGACCGCAACCGGATGAAGCGAATGTGCGACCACTGCGGGTCGGACATCGCCCCAAGGTAGCGGCGGTGTCTCTCATGCCGCGTGCCGACGGTGAACGCAATCAGCGAATCCTCGCGGCTCCAGATCTTGAGTTGCTGCCAGAACTTCTCTTCGTTCGTTCCCCAGAGCAACTCGTGGCGTCGCCAGCGCGTCCATGAGCGCCGCAGGATCCGCCAGACAGTGAGCTTCAACGGGAGGTCGAGCCAGACTACTGTTTCGGCCCGCGGCCAGATCGTGGCAGAAGTCTCGCGGTGATAACCGCCGGCGACGACCCAGCCGTCATTGGCGGTCGCCTCGAACAGCTTTGCGCGAAACTCCTCTTCGGGTGGCGCCGCCCAGCCCGGCTTCCAGTAAAGCGCATCGAGCTCCACGAACGGCACTTCGAGGAGGCCAGCCAATCGCTCGCCAAGCGTGCTCTTCCCGGAGCAGCTGGCGCCCACGACGATGATGCGCTGCCCAAGTGGAGAGGCCTGGGGGCGGCCGTCGGAGCGGGCGTCTTCGGTGGTCGTCACTGCTGCTATTCCCTTTCGTGGTTGCCGATGGGGCGGACATTCAAGATCCGCGCTGAAGATAAACAGGGTTGGACAGGCTGTTGCGGCGACCTCTTCGCGTGATAGTGTGGACGACGGCTGGGGTTTCTTCGAGGGCATCCGTGGAGTCCAGGCAACAGATGGTTCGGATCCCCATGCCCCGTGCAGGCCTCCGGCTGGTATTGTTTGCGGCCATCGCCGCGATGCTCGCGATAGGCCCTTCGACGGCCTTCGCGCTTCAGGAATACGTTGTCCAGCCGGGCGACATGCTGTCCGCGATTGCCGAGCAGAACGGTGTTAGCGTGGCGGACCTGGCTCGCGAGAACGGCATCACCGACCTGAACCTCGTCAACGCAGGCATGCAACTCCGCATCCCTGGCACGGGCACCAGCGCCGCCCCAACAGCGGCCGTGGGCACTGCCGCCGTCACACGGACGGTCCAACCCGGCGATACGCTGAGCGGCATTGCGGACGAGTTCGGAGTGGATTTGGCCTCGATAGCGTCGGCGAACGGCATCTCCGACCCGGCCCTCATCTTCGTTGGACAGGTGCTGACCATCCCAACGATGGCCGGCGCCCCCGTCGCGACGTCGCCTCGCCCGGCAACTGCCGCTACCGTGTCGTCTCCCACCACAACTGCGTCCTACACGGTCAGCGCCGGTGACACCCTTGCCGATATCGCTGCCCGCTTCGGCAGCGACGCTGCCACCGTCGCTGAACTGAATGCGATAGAGAACCCGGGCCTGATCGTGGTGGGACAGGTGCTCACCGTACCGGCGGCTTCGCATGTCGCGAGCCAGGCGCCCATCACCACCCCGGCAGCCGCCGGGCCGCAGGTCACCCACATAGTCGTCGCGGGCGAAACCCTGTCGGCGATCGCGGATCAGTACGGCGTGACCGTCGCCGACCTGGTTGGAGCCAACGTGCTGGTCAACCCGAGCGTCCTGGTCCCGGGCCAGGCGCTCGTTGTGCCGGCCGTAGCATCGGCGGCAAGCCGGGCCGAAGTGCGCGCGATCCTGAAGTCCGTCGAGCAGGAGTTCGCGATCCCCGACGGACTTCTGCAGGCGCTGGCCTGGCAGGAAAGCGGCTGGCAGCAACATGTCGTCAGCGGCGCGGGAGCAGTGGGCGTGACGCAGATCCTTCCGTCGACGGCTCTATGGGCCCTGCAGTTCCTGGTCCAGGGCGCCGACAACTGGCAATCGAGCGTCCTCGACAACGCCCGTGTCGGCGGTTCGTTCATGAAGCATTTGATCAACGTGACCGGCGGAAACATCGCAACCGCGGTGGCCGCTTACTACCAGGGCTGGGACAGCGTCCAGATCCACGGGCTCTACGACGACACCAAACAGTATGTGGCGAACGTGCTCGCCCTCTGGCCCCAGTTCAAGTCCTGACGGTCACTCTCCAGACAAGGTCGATGACCGTTCCATCCGCAGTTCCGTCAGGGCCGGGGCGGACGGCAGGGGCGCCGACTCACCCGTAAACGCGAATCCGAACCGTTCGTAGAGGGCGATGGCGGGTTCGTTCCCCTCCGTCACCCAGAGGTGAATCTGTGCCGCGCCGCGAAAGTGCGCCCAGCCGATCACCGCGTCGAGCAACCGCCCGGCAAGCCCGGACCGCCGCCAGCGTGGATCGACCCACATCGAGACCACCTCAGGGTCGCCCGGCTGGGCCTCGTCGAAGAATCCACCCGCGAGCCCAACCCATTCGTCGGCAATCTCGGCGACGAACATGACTCGCTCCTCCCCGGCCGCACTCACTCGCGCCCGCTCTGCCCAGACAGCGGTGGGTATGGCGGAGGTAGCCGCAAGCGTGCTGCCAAAGGCGAGCGGCGAATCGGCAAGGGCGCGCAGTCGAATTTCGTAAAGAAAGCGGCCTTCGTCGGCACGAATCCGCCGGACCGAGGGGACGCCTGCGTTCACGCCACGCGGAGGGCGCGCCCGACGAAGACGACCTGGCGCTTCTTGCCGTGGGCGACGACGCGATGTGTCGAGGGTTCGAAGTTTGCCGCGTGCAGGCGTCCTTCGAAGGTCGGATCGGCATCGACCGACCAGACGGCCAGTGCCCCGCCCTTCCGGAGCGCACGATGGCTCGCGGCCAGGCCGGCAGGCCCGTAGAGCCAGGAGTTCGCGCGCTGGGTGAAAGCGCTCGGCCCGTTGTCGACGTCGAGCAGGATTGCATCGAACCGGTCGACGCTCTCGCGAATCAGCCGGGCGACGTCGCCCAGGACTACGGTAGTCCGCGGATCATCGAGAGGGTTACCGGCGAGGTGCCCCAACGGGCCGCGATTCCATTCGACGACCTCAGGGATCAGTTCCCCCACGATGACCGTCGCTGTGTCCCGCAGTTGGTCCAGCGCCGCACGCAGCGTGTATCCCATGCCGAGTCCGCCGACGAGAATGCAGGCCGCGTCCGGCGGCTTCGGACAGGCCAGCGACATCATCGCTTCCTCGGAGCCATGCATCCGGCTGGTCATGAGGTCGTAGCCATCGGCCCGGATGACGTATTCGCCATCGTGGTGCCGCAGTTCGAGAAAGCCCCCATCGGGGGTGGGGGCGGTAGCAAGCTTCTCCCAGGGTTTCACCTTTCAATCCTAGAGCGGCAAACAGCACCTGCACACTTCTGCCAGCTTTCCTGTCGCTGCTCAGGGAAAACGTCCGGGCTAACTGCTCAGCGACTATGTCCGTCTATGGGAGACGGACTGACAGTGGGAAAGCAAGACGAACGACGGGCAGCGGTGCTGCAGCGGGTAGAGGCGGGGACGCTTGGACTGGCGGAAGCGGCGGTGCTGGTTGGCGTCGGCGAGCGGCAGCTGCGCCGGCTCCTGGCAGCCTACAGAGAGCGGGGAGTGCGGGGCGTGGTGCACGGCAACCGGGCGCGACGCCCCGTGAATGCTCATCCACTCGAGCAGCGAGAGACGATCCTTGGACTGGTCCAAGACAAGTACCTCGGGGTGAACCACAGTCACTTGAGCGAGTTGTTGGCTGAGCGAGAAGGTATCAATATCGGCCGCTCGACCCTCAGCCGACTGCTCCTCTCAGCTGGAGTGCGCAGTCCGCGGCCAGAGCGTCGGCGCAGCAAACACCGCTCACGGCGCGAACGCTATCCCCAGGAGGGGATGCTCCTGCAAATCGATGCCAGCGATCACCTCTGGCTCGAAGGGCGCGGACCGAGGCTCACCCTTCTTGGGGCCATCGATGACGCCACCAGTACGGTCGCGGGCGCGCGTTTTGAAGAGTCCGAGGACGCCCGCGGATACCTTCGTCTGCTCCGCGAGGTCTGCCACAAGACAGGCGTCCCGCATGCGCTCTACAGCGACCGGCACGGCATCTTCTGGCCGACCAATGGCGAGACACTGAAAGAACAACTCGATGGCCGACGCTCTCCAACCCAGTTTGGGCGAGCCATGGCCGAGGTAGACATCAGGCTCATAGCTGCTCATTCACCACAGGCGAAGGGCAGGATAGAAAGGCTATGGGGGACTCTCCAAGATCGCCTCGTCTCCGAGCTCCGTCTTGCTGGCGCCGCGACGATGGAGGAGGCGAACGCCTATCTGCCCGGCTTTCTTCGCCGCCACAATCGCACCTTCGCCGTGGCCCCCCAAGTCGCCGGCTCAGCCTACCGGCCGAAGCTCTCTGCAGCTGTCCTCGACGCCGCTCTCTGTTTCAAGAACGACCGGGTCGTTAGCAACGACAACACCGTCCGCATTGACCACATGGTCCTGCAACTCCGCCCCGGACCGAACCGCCTCGGCCAGCTTTCCTACTTCATTTCTTCGCCTGAACTGACGACAACAGAGAGGGAAACCCCTCGGTTCCTGAAGAGGCGGATGAGAAAATCGCAGCTGGCTGATGTCAAACCGGGCGTGGTACTGGCGCGCTCGATCTACGACGACCGCGGCAATCGCTTGCTTGCGGCCGGCGCGGAACTCTCGCCCCGCGCCATCTCATCGCTGATGAACCGCGACATCACGACTGTCTTAATCGACGACAAACTCAGCGACGACATCATGATCCAGGAGGCTGTGTCCGAGCAGATCCGCCACTCGGCGACCGGCCGCCTCCGGGCGACGTTCGGGATGCTGAGCGAGGCATATTCGGACGTCAAAGGCAACTCGGTGGATGACGTACGGCACGAGATCCGGCGTGGGACTGCGGGATCGAAGAGTCCCGGCTACGCGTCCTACAGGGAGCTCTCCCAGCTGGTCGAGGAGATCATCAAGGAAGTTTCCGGTTCGGTGACCCTTTCCGGTCTCGCGGAACTCCATTCGCACGATGATTCGGCGTTGAGCCAGTCAGTCGATATGGCCGCTATCGCGGTCCTACTCGGCGTCCTCGCGGGTGTTGAGCCAAAGGGGCTACGCCAGCTGGCCGAGGGCTCACTCTTCCATGACCTTGGGAAAGTGTTCGTCGATGAGTCAGTGTGGAACAAGCACGGCCCGCTGACCGAGGAAGAGTTCTCGATGGTGCATCAGCACCCGCTGCTCGGGTACGAAATGATGCGAAAAGAGGCCTGGGGAGACGCGCTCACACGTCACGTCGTCTACCAGCACCACGAGCGCCAGGACGGCCTCGGCTACCCGCGTCGCCTGGTCGGACTGAACCGGGTCAAGCGCTCCGTCCGCGAGCTCTTCGACGGGCGCAACATAGTGCTGGTCGCGGAGATTGCAGCCCTGGCAGACGTGTATTGCGCCCTCGGATCGCGGCGGCCTTACCGGGCAGCGCTCCCCCATGACGCGATCATGGACCACATCGCAGCGATGTCCGGGACTCAGCTGAACCAGGAGATGGTCGCTCTCTTCCTCCGGAACGTGCCGCGGTACCCGCCCGGCACTGAGGTACGGCTTTCCTCAACGCAGATGTCAGGATTCAAGGCCCTGGTGGTCAACGCACCGGCCGACGCGCTCGATAAGCCGACAATTCGCGTCTTCGAAGACCGGGATGGCGGCAAAGTAGTTCCGTTCGACATTGATCTTCGATCGACGCCTGCGCTGAAGGTGATGTCGATCGCCTCCTGAACCCGTGGCGTCAGCCCACGAAGCGGAAAATCGCCCCTCCGGGGGCCTCACCCACCCGGCGATCCGGCCGATGATCGATACATCAGCAGCGAGGCAAACCCATGAACCAGAGTGCGGACAAACTTGTAAAGACGATCGTGGATTTGCCACCGCTTCCAGCGGTGGCTTTCAGAGTCCTGTCCCTGGTGAACGATGAACGCACGACGGCGAGCGACCTGGCCCGCCTGCTCAGCGCCGACCAGGCGTTATCGGCGAAGTTGCTCCGGGTCGCCAACTCGGCCGAGTGGGGCTTTGAGCGCCGGATCACGACCGTCAAAGAGGCGGTCGTCGTGCTTGGGTTCAAACAGGTGCGACAACTCGCACTGGTGACGAGTGTCGTGAGCAACTTCAAGAAGCCCACGTCGCCTGGAAGCCTCTTCGACGCCGACCTCTTCTGGCTCCACAACATGGCCGTCGGCCTCGCCGGAGAAGCAGTCGCGAAGAAAACCCGCACGGCACTACCCGGAGACGCGTTCACAGCAGGCGTCCTCCACGACCTCGGCCGCCTGGCGCTCCGCGACACGCTCCCGCGCGAATTCGAGGGGGCCATCGCTCTCCACGGGAACCGCGGCATCTCCATTCACGACGCGGAAGTCCGGACGACCGGCTATGCACATGACGATGTTGGGCGCGCCCTGGGCGAAATGTGGGCTTTCCCGAGCAACATCGTCGAGGCGATTGCAGAACACCATCGCCTCGACCTGACCCTGGAAAACGATGGCTTGCCGGGTATCGTCGCCCTCTGCGACCAGCTCGTGCTGCGTTACGAAGACGCAAGCCCGGAGGACGCCACTCCGATTCCTGAAGAACTTGCCCGCGTCAACGAATTGTGCGGCGGGTGGAACGCCATCGAGGCGAAGGCAGAGACTTTCGTGAGGGCCATCGCCGGGGGCCTCAAAGCGGCAGCCTGATAGCTCTGATATCGCGACCGGGAGGGGGAGGGCGCGCCTAGCGGTCTCCCCCTCGGTTTGTTCCTCCCGAAATGGCCTCGACGAGCGTGGACGCCTGGGCCTCGACGGTGCTCCACCCGCCACAAAGCTCTTCCGTTTCCGCGAGGTCCGGGGGGACGCTGGCCTCATCGTCCACCTTCACCTCAGCTTTGAACGCCGCCAGCCGGGCACAACAGGCCACGATGCCCGATAGCCCATCGGTCCTGAGTCGAAGATCGGATCGGTGATGGTTGCCGATCGCTTCCGCGATCTGCTCGGGGAAATTCCAGTGTTCGCCGAGCGCGCGCCCGACATCATCGTGGGCATAACCCATGGTCGCGAGTTCCGACTCTATGAACGCCGCATGCGTGCCAACGCTCATCACCGCTGCCAGGTCGAACTCGCGCGGGAAGGTCTGGCGGAGAACCAGTCGCCCGACATCGTGGAGAATGCCGGCCGTAAAAGCATCGCTCGGGCGCGCGAACATGCACTTGCGGGCGACCGCTTCTCCGCCGATGGCCACCGAAACACTGTGCAGCCAGAACGTGTCAGTATCGAAGTGTTCGTCGCCAGGGCGGAATCGGCGGAAGTTGTCGATCATCGAGGTTGCGAACGCGACCTGGCTGACGAGTTCGAAGCCCACCACCATGATGGCTTCCCGGACGCTGGCCACCCGCCGCTGATATCCGTACGCCGCAGAGTTGCCGAACCGGAGGATCCTCGCCGTCAGGGCGGGGTCCGCACTGAGGACGTTGGCGAGTTGCTGAGCATTCGTGCGCTCGTCGCTGGCGAGTTCCATGAGCCGAAGGCTAACCGCCGGCAGCGGTGGCAATTCGACCATGGTCTTCAGAAGCGCCGCCGCATCTCGCGTCATGAATTAGTTCCCGGAATCTGTGAGCTAACCGCAGCCTAAGCTAAATCCCTTAGTTCGACCACCATGCCGCGCCTATACCTGAGAGGGGCGCCGCCTCTGCTCGTCAGCGGATGTCGGAGCGGAACCCTACACGCCGGCGTAGGAATGCAATCCGCTCACCCAGAGGTTCACTCCGAAGTAGGTGAAGATCACCAGGCACCACATGATCACCAGCCACCACATCGGGTCCGGACGCCACCCCCGGCGGATTCCGGCCGGGATGATGCGGCGGATGCCGGGGGCGCCCGCCACCGAGCCCGTGCCCGCGCGGGCATGGAAGTAGGCGGCGATGCTTAGCCAGGTCACGAGAGCGCTTGTCTCCTTCGGGTCCCAGCCCCAGTAGCGCCCCCAGGCGCTGTTCGCCCACCAGGCTCCCAGCGCGATTCCGAGCCCCAGGAGGGGGAACCCGACGATGACGGCCTTATGCGCCAGATCTGCAGCGGCGTCTGACGATGGCAGCGCGCCAAATCGCCGTTTGCCCTCACCACCCTGCACGAGGTACACAACAGCCCCACAGAACGCCACCGTCAGGACTGCATAGGCGATCATCATGCAGCTGACATGGATGGTGAGGAGCGGACCGTTCTGCAGCGCGGGGATGAGCGGCACGATGCCCGAGGGGAAGAAGGTCGCAACCACCAGCATCGTGATCACGATCGGTAGCGCGACGAGGCCCATCCGCCGCTGGTGGGTCAGCGCCTCAAATGCGAGATAGGCAGCGGAGATCCCGAAAGCGAACGCGGCCGTGAACTCCCAGAGGTCGGAAATCGGAGCGTGGCCGGTCGCGGCCCAGCGAGCCGCAACCTGGCCGCCAAGCGCGACCACCGTGAACCCCGTGAATGATGTCGCAAGCCGGCCGATGCCGGCGCTTGGCACGCCCGGCGCCGCACTCACGGTGACCGTTCCCGCCGACGTCTGGGCGCTGTAACGGCGAAGCGAGATCGCCGCGCTGGCAACAAAGCAGACGTAGAGAAGCCATGCGGCAACCGCCGTCCCCATGCCCGTCCAGAAAAGAAACATCGACAGGGATGCCATCGCGCCCCAGAGTACCGCGCGGTCCGGTCAGCGCACAGAAAGGAGAAGCGGGGTCAGGGGGTCGGGAGGAAGAGCTGGTACTTGCCGAGGGTCGGCTTTCCACCCCAGAGCGGGGGATCGATCGTGAGCGTCACCGGCCCAACGTTGTCGCTGATCGTGTTCGTGATCGCTATGACCAGCGTCAGGCTCCGGGCCTGGCCGCTCGAGATGACCACGTCGGACCTGCCGCCAAGCGTAGCGGTGGGCGTGAAGACCTGACCGGCAGCGGCAAGCGCTGCGGTACGAAGGTTGACCTGGCCGAAGTCGCGCGAGGTGTTGGTGATCCAGAGGTCGAGCAGGACGGCGTGGGTCGCGCCCGCCTTCTGGCTACGCTGCAGCGATAGCGACAGGTTGGTGGCGTCCGCACCTCCGGTCGCCATGAGGATGCACTGGAAATAGTCGATCGGGTAGATGGCCGCGTTCGTCGCACGGACCGAAACCCCCGACAGGTTCTGTTCGACGGCCAGGGGGACCGAGGTTTCTTTGATGGGGCCACACTGGGTCGTCTCGAAGGCGAGCGCGGAATCATCGGGTGTGGGCGTCGCCTGGACGCCAGCGACCTGGGAGGTCGGGCTCGCTGCAGGAGTGGCGACTGATGACGCGACGGCGGAGACCGTCGCGGCTGGAGCGGCATTCGAGGTCGCCGCTGGCTTCGGCGTCGCAGTGGGCACCGGCGTTACGGTTGCCTGGGCGGTCGGCGATCCCGGCGCGTGGGTCGGGCTTCCGTCTGGACTGATGATGTTCAGCGAGGTGGCATCGGCCCCGGAGGCAACACTGGTGGACCGCGGCTGGACCCCGAAAGCGACTCCGACCATCAGCACGACTACGGCGCCGGGCATCAGGATCTGCGGCCTTCGTACCTGGAGAAGAAGTCGCTGCGCGAGATCGCCCCAGCCGGGCGAACGCGGTCCGGGTGTTTGCTGCACGAGTCCATGGTCCCCGTAGTGGTCCGGGCAGACGATCAGGAGATCCCTGATTCGGCCGCGTGCCGGCGCGGATCTCCTGTCACGGGAGCCAGCCGCGCGCCTCACCTAGAATGGAGCCATGCGGCCGTTTCTCCTGGCAATGCTCATGGGGGGCCTGGTGCTCGCTGGTTGCGGGGGCAAGTCCCCGTCCCCGACCGTAACCTCGTGGCCGTCCCGCACTGTGGCGGTGCGGAACGGCACGGCCTCGACCACCCTCACCGTCGAACTCGCCACCACACTGCGTGAACGCGAACAGGGACTGATGTTCCGGCAGTCGCTGTCCGATTCGCAGGGAATGCTCTTCCTCTTTCCAGCGGACGGTGCCGGCGGGTTCTGGATGGCCAACACGTATGTCCCCCTCACGATCGCCTATCTCGCAGCCGACGGCACCGTGCTGGAAATGCGCGACGGGAAGCCACTCGACCAGACGATCCTCACGCCCCGGCAGCCCTACCGGGACGTGCTGGAGGTCAGCCAGGGCTGGTTCGATCGCCACGGGTTGGGTGTCGGGTCGCAGGTAATCCTGCCGGCAGATCTGCCAGCGGCGGAGTAGCGCCGTTCGCCCTAAAATGTGCGCGACCGCGATTCCATCGATGACGCGGACGGAGAAAATCGCTCATCGACGGCTTCGACATCCTCCTCTTCCTCCACGTCACGGCAGTGATCGTCGCCTTCGGCGCGACTTTCTCCTACCCGTTCCTCCAGGGTTACGCCGAGCGGAAGGGCGTAGCGGCCACCCGCTTTGTCTTCGAGGCCGTGGAACACATCGAGAAGCTCCTGGTCTTCCCCGGCGGCGCGCTGGTCTTCATCCTGGGCGCGTTGCTCGTCATGACAAGCAAAGCGCCCAACGACTACCGGAAGCACATGCCGGCCTGGCTCACAATCGCGATCGCCTGGTACCTGATCGCGTATGCCGCCGGATTCTTCGTCCAGCGCCGGCAGGTCCGGCAGGCAGTTGTTCTGCTCGAAGCAACGCCCGATTCCCCCGAGTTGCCCGCCGCCTACAGGCCCCTAGGCAAGCGAATCCAGATGGTGGCAGGGTTGCTGGGCGTGTCAATCGTGGGGATCACGCTGTTGATGGTCCTCGGCCCTGCCGGGTCCTAGCCCATTGAGGTGGGTCGGGCGGCGCGGAATGCTGTAGGCTTTCGCCACATTCCCGCCCCGAGGTGTTGTGATGGCCCCGGTTCATTTCGGCGTCACCGTCCCCCAGATCAAACGAACCTGGCAGGAGAGCCGCGACAATAGCCGCGAGTTCGAGGCCATGGGCTATGACTCGTTGTGGGTCTGCGACCACGTCTACGGTCCGCAGTCACCCCGGATCCCCATTCTCGAAGCATGGTCGCTGCTTGCGGCGCTTGCAGGGGTGACCGAAAAGGTTGAACTTGGCACGCTCGTCACGCCAGCCGGGATGCGCAACGCCGCTCAGCTCGGCAAGGTCATCGCCACCGTCGACAACATCTCCGAGGGCCGAGTAATCGCCGGCCTCGGCGCCGGGTGGATGGCCCGCGAGTTCACCGACTTCGGCGTGCCGTTCCTGCCGACCCCGCAGCGTCTCGCTCAACTCCGCGAGACAGTCCAGCTGTTGAAGCGCATGTGGGGCGACGAGCCCGAGGTGACCTTCAACGGAAAGTACGTCCAGGCCACGAACCTGGTCTGCGAACCGAAGCCGGTACGCAAGATCCCCGTCCTCATCGGCGGTGGTGGCGAGAAGGTCACCCTGAAGATCGCCGCCCGTGAGGCCGACATCTGGAACAACCTTGCCGCCCAGCAGGGCGCCCTCGCCCGGAAGGTCGACGCGCTCAAGGGCCACCTGAAGGATGCCGGCCGCGACCCCTCCAGCATCGTGATCAGCCAGCAATGCCTGGTCACCCTCGCGCCCGATGAAGCGAGCGCCGGACCAATGATCGAGACATCGAAGAAGATCTTCGGCGGCCATATGGGCGACCCCACCGGCCCGCTCGCGATCTCGGGGAGCCCGCAACGCGTGCGCGAGCAGATCCAGAAGCACATCGATCTTGGCTGCACGATGTTCGTCATGGAGTTCTTCGGCCGCGACACGCGGGAGGCAGCCGGGCTCTTCGCCGACACGGTGCTCCCGCACTTCAAGAAGTAATCCCGCCGCCCGGAACGCAGGGGTGACATGCCCGTCTTAGAGCTTCCCGCGCCCACGCGCGAGGCTCGTGCCGCTGCTTCCGCGGCCGAGGTTCGCGATGATCCCGTTGAGCGCTTCGCTCGCCGCGCACCAGGCGGGCACGGCACGACTCCCGGCAATCTGGGTGACGGCCTCGGCCACGCGCGGCGGCGCCGACCTGCTCCGCTGGACGCGGTGCTACACGGGGAGCGAGGCTGACTGCCCCCACGCGGCGGTCCTGACCCCGGCGGGGACGTTGCTCCGCGTCCGGAACGATGCGGGAGCGGTCCGCCAGTCGCGGGTGCCTGCCGTCAGCCCGGCGTCGACGTTCTCAACCTGGACGCAGATCACCTCGCTCGTCGCCGGCGGATCGCTGGCGATCGCGGCGCACGGCAGCGAACTCACGCTCGTGACCGCGAACGGCACCTACCTCGACGTCCGGCACTCGACCGACGACGGCGTGACCTGGGGCTCCGCGACCACGCGCCACACCGCATTCGCGGCGATCACCGGCTGCGCCGTCGCTTACAACGGGAACGGCAGCGACCTCTGCGTCTTCTTCACCGTGGCCGGTAGCACCAGCGTCTACCGTCTGCGCCGCACCGCCGGGGCCTGGGGAACGGCGGCGGAATGGTCGTGCGCCGGGTCCGTCGCCGCGCTCTCCGGGGTGGCGGCGACCCACGACGGTTCCGACTTCCAGCTACTCGTGAGCGGAACGGAAGCCACGACCAGCCACAAGCGGGTCTGGGCGGTCGCGATGGGTGACCGTGGCTTCACCACGGACTCGTGGTCCGCACTCTCGAACGTCGCGGAGAGCGACAGCGGTTCGACAGCGGCCTTTGGCTGGCCGGCGATTGGGGTGCTTCTCGAACCTCCACGGGTTCTACGTCCTCCATGAGAGCGCGAACCGGCCTACGACCGGTCGATGTACAGCCACGCCGGCCCAATCGCGGCCTCGGGCATCCCCTGGATGGAACCGGTGCCCCGTGAGGCGAACGGCGCCCACGGGGTAGCGCTGGCCGCCACGCCATCGACCTCCGCCGTCTGCTGGCTCACGACCCCGGGTGGCGCGTGGTACGCCACGGTCGGCGCCAACGACGACCTCTCGTCGCGGCTCATCAGCCTCAGCTACCACGTCGGCCCGGAGGGCGGGAAATGCAGGCTGGCCCTGGACAACGACGATGCCGGTACCTCGACACTGTCCGGCCTCGTGGTCGGTGGCACTCTGACGATCTTCCCCGGCTACCGGAGCGGCGCGGCGGGTGCGGCCGAGTATGGCGTCGCCGCGGTCTTCACCGTCGACGAGATCCGGGCGCGCGCGAAAGACGGGCACGCGTTCGTCGAAGTGGTCGCCTCCACACCGTGGGAGCAGCTGGCCCGGTGGGAGCCGGCGCAGACATGGCAATGCGCCGCCGGGAGCAGCAGCCGTGCCACCATCGCGGGGCACATTGCCGGCCGGGCGGGGCTTCCCGCTGACGAGCGCGAGCGCCCCGATGCAGCCCTCGAACGACCTCACGGCGCAGCACCCGGCTTTCTCTGTCGCACCCACCGAACATGGCGACGCCGCCCTGAAACGGTTGCTCCAGGTCACCCCGGACTACGTCCGGGCGACGACCGGCGGACTCGAACTGGTCGGGCTGAAGCGGTACCGCAACACCGTCATGCAGTTCCACCCGAGGGGCTACTGGCGCCTCGGCGAGATCGCCGCCTCGGCCACCGCCGTCGATGAGGCGGGCACGCAGGACGGGAGCTACAACGGC
>DATCGT010000425.1:0-7154 GCA_036508775.1 Tepidiformaceae bacterium
CTTAATGAATATCCTCGTCGCCTGCTTCTCACCCATGCGGGAATAGTCGCCTGAATGGCACACCGTGTTCACGGGTCAATCGGGCCAGTCAGTCGCGGGCGGTTTAATGAAGCAGGCGCCGGGCGCTTCCGCGAACGGCGCGCGGCGGTCGATCCTCCAGCTGGCGAGCCCTGACGCGGGGCGTCGACTGCCGATGAGGCTTTCCGCGCCCTTCGCGATTGCTCAGCTACCGGGCGAGGTCTTCCTCAAGAGGCAGGAGGCCGAATGAGCGGACCGAAAGAGCGTGTCAGATGACCCGGTTTCTTACTTCGTAGCTGCTATAGTGGATGTGCGGGGAGTCGCCGCGCGTCGGTCCGCTCCCTTCGTGCGCTCTCCCCGCTAGCTTTCCTCCGCGTGTGCACATGTCCCGGCACGCGGGCTGCTCCCTCCTACGTAGCTTAGAGGCCCCGGGCGTCCTAGTCTGACCGTTACAGACAGGAGGATGCCGCTATGGCTAAGGGTCAGGAGAAGCCAGCGAAGGTCAACAAGCCGAAGGTCTCGACGAAGGACAAGCAGCTGAAGAAGAGCGAAAAGAAGGCCGCGAAGGGCGGTTAGCCCCCCGCCCACGGATGGACGGGAAGCTCTCCGGTCATCCTGCGTCGCTTTGCGCGTGGTTGACACCCCCGTCGAGTGCCGTTGCGGGCAGTGCCGGCCCCGGTTCGAGGCTCTACTGCCGGTGACGACGTTTCCGTTTACCCACGCCACAGGTCGCGCGGGTTACGATGCCAGTGCAACTTTGGACCGGAAGACCGCGGGACCCTGAATCGACTCGCGGCGGCTGCCGGCCGGGCAATGCTAGGCCGTGGCGGGCCCGAGATGGCGCAGGTAGAACTGCTCCCACTGCTCGCGCTCGAACGGCGGGATGCCCATGTGCCCGCCGGGGTTGGCGTGCATTGACTTCTCTTTCGACGCGATCTCGTCGTAGAGGGCAAGGCTCGCCTCGCGCGGGGCGATCTCGTCGTTCCACTGGCACATGAACATGAGCGGGATGGTGATCCGGCGCGCCGCTGCTGCGAACTCCTCGGTATGGATGCCCGCCAGTCCCAGGACCGCCGCCTGCACGCGCGGTTCCTCAGCGAGGAAGGGGACGCCCATCGCGGTTCCCATCGAGACACCCCAGTAGCCCACCGGGCCCTTGCCGACGAAGTCCAGTCCTTCGACGGCGTCCAGTGCTGCCTTCCATTCGGCGACGGCTTTCGCATTGCGGGCAGCCATCTCACTGAAGCGCTCGGCCGTCATCCCTGCCCCGCCACCGGCACGCGCCTGGCGGGCGGCGGCGGCCTGCTCTGGGGTTACACGGTCGCCGTGACCGGGCGCGTCGATGGCCACGGTGGCGTAGGCGTAGTGACGGGCCATTGCCCGTGCTCGCGCGAGGATGCCTTCGGTGCGCTTGTGCTGCGTCCCTCCGTGACCCATGAGAACGACCGGGCGTGGCCCCTTCGCCCCTTCGGGCGCCCAGACGATCCCGGGAACGCGCTCGCCGTTGACCTGCAGGACAAAGCCTCGCTCGGTGACGCCCATTTCGCTGACTTCGGAAATGAACTGCATGACTCTCCTCCTGGCATCCAGGCGCCCGGCTTCAACCGGCACGCGGGATTTCGCTCATCATAGAGACTGGCCGGGGAGCAGTCGCCCATCCGACGACGCACATCAGCGCCGATGCTTTTCTGCCCTGCCCTGCCCTGCCATGGACCTGGTACCCGGCGCGGCGAGCCTCAGATCGCCAGCGGGTCCTCGGTGATCTTGACGAGGCCCGAGTTCAGCATCGGTGTGCGGTCGAGGCCGAGGTCGTCCGTCAGTTGCTTCGTACGGACTCGGCGGAGCTTCTCGATGCCATCTGCCGCGCCCCTGACGCCGTTCCCCAGCAGGACGACGAGTGACTCGCGCTCGACGTAGCTATGGCGAAGCTCGTTCGAAAGGTTCGCTTCGGCACGGGTGAGGAAGGTGTACAGCGTGCACATCGCCATCTCAATGTCGTCGGGGAGGGGTTTGATCAGCTCCCAGGGGATGTCGCGAGCGCTCGACCACTGCCGCTGCTGGGCTTCCTCTCAGAGGAGCATTGCACTTTCGGACCAGACATCGGCCTTGGTCTTGTACTGGCGGGCGTGGCGTGGTGACCGCGGGTCCGGGCGGGCGACACGCAGCTGGAATACGGGGGCGCCCGTGTCGGGGTGGTCCGCACTACCGTAGATGAGCGTGTTGATCTCTTCGAGGATGACGCCTCGGTGCCCTGCTCTGCTTTCGAAGATCCTGGCGCCGAGCTCGCCTGGCTAGAATCCAGCGATAGCTTTTCCGGCCTCGAGCACTGGCTTCACCAGGGACTGGTCGGTAACTTCGGTGTAGATGCGGACGAGCGGTTCCGTCCCCGAGAGGCGCATAAGGAGCCAGCCGGCGTCGATGAACCAGCGCCAGCCGTCGGTGCGGTCAGAGCTGATGACGGGGTGGCCCGCGATCTCCCTGGGGGCCGCGGCGTCGAGCTTCGCCTTGATAGCGGCGTTCGTACCGGGCTCGATGTCGAAGTCGAGGCGCTCGTAGAAGTGCGGACCGGTGATGGCGAAGACTTCTTCGAGGAGCTGGGAGGGGGGCTTTCCGCTGGCGGCGACATAATCCAGGAGGAAGAGGCCGGCGAGAATGCCATCGCGCTCGGGGAGGTGGCCGCGGAAGCCGTAGCCGCCGCTCTCTTCGCCGCCGATCAGGGCGTCGTGTTCCATCATGAGCGGGCCGATGTACTTGAAGCCGACCGGCGTCTCATACAGCGGAACGTTGTAGTGGCGGGCGAGAATCGCCGCCATGGCCGTTGTTGTCACGGACTTCACGACGGGGCCGCGCAGGCCACGTTCGCCGAGCAGGTAGTTCACGAGGAGGGCGAAGGTACGGAGCTGGTCGACGTAGACGCCGTGTTCATCGACGAGACCCATGCGATCGGCGTCACCGTCGTTCGCGATACCCGCGCTGAAGTTCCCGGCGGCGACGACCGACATGAACTGGCCGAGGTTCGATTCGATCGGTTCAGGGGCATGGATGCCCGGGAAGGCCGGGTTCCGCTCGGTGTGGATCTCGGAGACGGTGGTCGAACCACCTTCGAGGAGGCGGGCGAAAAGGCCCGTCCCCGCGCCGTACATCGGGTCGAGTGCCACGCGCAGGCCCGCGTTCTGGAGCCGGGTGACATCGACCTGGCGGCGGAGGCCATCCAGGTAGCCGGGGATCGGGTCGAAGCGAACGATCGCGTCGGACGAAGCCGGGGCGAGCTTGGTCGCCTCCGGGTGGGCGAGGATGGCCGGGACGCGCTCTTCGATCGCGGCCACAAACTCCGGGCTGGCGCTGCCGCCGTAGTGGGGCTTCACCTTGATGCCGTTCCAGCGCGAAGGGTTGTGGCTGCTGGTGACGATGACGCCGCCGGAGCCCCCCACCTCGATGATGCGGAAACTGATTGCCGGCGTCGGTGCCGGCCGGTCCGCGAGCTGGACCTGGAAACCGTTCCCCGCGAGGACGCGGGCAACGGCCAGGGCGAAATCGTCTGAGCTGAAGCGGGTGTCGTAGCCGACGATCACCGGCTTCTCTTTGCCATAGGTGACGGCAAAGTGGTCGGCGGTAGCCTGGGCACAGGCCCTGACGTTGTCGAAGGTGAATTCTTCTCCAATGATGGCGCGCCATCCATCGGTGCCGAAGTGAACCGGGTTATTCATCATCTTTTCCATCGTACTGCGCGTCCGGTTCGACTATGGTTCCCGGGCGAGCGTAAACGCCGGCTGCGATCGTAGCGCGCGCGCCGATGACGACTCTGTCGAGCCTGGCGTTCGCTCCAATCGTGACACCATCAGCGATGATGCTGTCGTTGATTTCGACCCCACTGGCGACGTTAACCCGCTCCCAGAGGATCGAACTGCGGACGGTTGAATGGTCGCCGAGGACTGTGCCGTCCCCGACCGCCGATTCCGACACGGTGGCGCCGGTACCGAGCCTGACGCCCTTCCCGAGCGCCGAGGTTCCCTGCGCCTTCATGAGGACGCCGTTCATCGCCAGGTAGCGCGCACTGGTGCCGAGGTCTGCCCATTCGCCGGGGGCGCGATGGCCGTAGACGGGACGTCCACGACCGACCAGCGAGGGGAAGAGGGTCTCCTCGACGCGCACCGCGCCGGGCGGGATCTGGTCAACCAGATGGGGTTCAAAGATCCACACGCCAGCGTTGATGAGGTTGCCCGGTGCGGTACCCGGGGGCGGCTTCTCGACGAAGCCGGTAACCATGTCTTCCGCGTTCACGACGGCGACGCCGTACTGGGACGGGTCATCGACCTCGTGGAGGGCGAGCGTCAGGTCGGCGCCGCGCGCTTCGTGGGTGGCGAGCGCCGCGGCGAAATCGAAGTCGATGAAGATGTCGCCGTTGAGGACGGCGAAACGACCTTCGATACCGGCGGTCTGAACGGCGTTTCGGATGGCGCCGCCCGACTCAAGGCGGGTGGATTCCTCGATGACGAGGAACGCCATGCCGTGGTGAACGCCCGACGGATAGGCGCGGGCGAGATCATCGTTGTGCTGCCCGAGGGCCAGCACAACGCGATCGAAGCCGGAGCGCCGGAGCCATTCGAAGAGGTATTCGATGGCCGGGCGGTTGGCCATCGGGATGAGACTCTTGTGGCGGGTGCGGGTCAGGGGACGCAGTCGCACGCCCTGACCGCCCACCAGCACGATTGCGTCCATCCTTGCCGTCCTTCTTCTTCCGCTAGTCGCGAAGCCCTGCTGTGACTTTGAGGTCGGCCGCCCGGCTGGTGTCCTCCCATGGAAAGTTCAGGTCGGTGCGACCGAAGTGTCCGTAGGAAGCGGTCGCCTGGTAGATGGGGCGCCGGAGGTCCAGGTCACGAATGATAGCGCCTGGGCGGAGGTCGAAGTGCTTGCGGATAGCGGCGAGGATGACCGAATCGGAGACCTTGCCCGTGCCGAACGTCTCGATGCCGATTGAAGTCGGCTCGGCAACGCCGATGGCGTAGGAGAGCATGAACTCAACCCGGGAGGCGAGGCCGGCGGCGACGATGGTCTTCGCGACCCAGCGGGCCGCATAGGCACCCGAGCGGTCGACCTTTGTCGGGTCCTTGCCACTGAACGCGCCGCCGCCGTGGCGGGCGATCCCGCCGTAGGAGTCGACGATGATCTTGCGGCCGGTGAGGCCGGCGTCGCCCTTCGGTCCACCGATGACGAAGCGGCCGGAGGGGTTCACGTAGACCTTCGTGTGGTCATCGATCAGTTTGTCATCGACGATCGTGCCGAAGATGTGCTCGCGGACATCGGTGCTGATCGTCTCGTTGTCCACGTCGGGAGAGTGCTGGGTCGAAATGACGAGGGCCTCGGCACGAAGCGGGTTCCAGTTCTCGTCGTATTCGATCGTGACCTGCGACTTGCCGTCCGGGCGGAGCCAGGGGAGTTCCCCGCTCTTGCGTGCCTCGGCGAGGCGGCGGGTGAGGCGGTGCGCCAGCGAGATGGTCATCGGCATCAGCTCGGGTGTCTCTGTGCAGGCGAAGCCGATCATCATGCCCTGGTCGCCGGCGCCGGTATCGAGTTCCGTGCCAGCCGACTGGCCGTGGCGGGCTTCCCACGACCGACCGACGCCGCCCGCGATGTCGCCCGACTGCTCGTTAATCGCGGTGATGATGCCGCAGGTCTCGGCGTCGAAGCCGATGTCGGAGGAGATGTAGCCGATGTCGTTGATCGTCTTGCGGACGACGCGAGGGATGTCGACGTAGGTGCGCGTCGTGATCTCGCCAGTCACCAGGACCAGGCCGTTCGTGATCGCCGTTTCGCAGGCGACGCGGCCCATCGGGTCGTTTTCGAGGATCGTGTCGAGGATCGCATCCGAGATCTGGTCGCAGACCTTATCGGGATGGCCCTCCGTGACCGATTCGGAGGTGAGGAGCTTTCGTTCAGACATTCCGTGAATCCACCCTTCGTTGCCCGGCTTCCCGGTTTCTCATTCGTTGGCGGGCAACGAAAAGCCCCTCGAAAGTGAGGGGCGGGCTGGTGGCCCGCCTTTTGTTGCCAGCGACTTGCGGCGCGGGCCGCGTCTTTTTGGCACCTTGGAGGCTTAACCAGGTTGCCGGCGTGACGGGAAGATCCCTCATCGCCCTCTGGACGCTGGAATCATGGTAGCAGTGGGGCATGCGGCGTGAAAACGGGCAATCCCCTGATTTCGAGCCTGATTTCGAGCCTGGCGGCTATCGCCCTGTGAACTCTGGCGTGCGCTTCTCCGCAAACGCCCGCGGACCCTCCTTCGCATCGTCGGTCTGGCCGATGACCCAGCGCATAGTGCTGCCCAGGCGGAGGGCGTCGGCGAGGGGCAGGTCGGCCTGGCGACGGGTCAGTTCGAGCATGGCGCGGACGGCCAACGGCGCGAACCCGGCGATGCGGGTGGCCATCGCCCGCGCGGTCGCGGCGAGCTGGTCGGCGGGCACGACCCGGCTGACGATGCCGAAGCGCAGGGCGGTCTCGGCGGTGATGCGCTCGCCGGTGAAGAGGACGTCGTTGGCGAACGCCTTCGGGATGGAACGCGGCAGGCGGACGGGGCCGCCCGCGCCGGGGAAGAAGCCGAGGCCGATCTCCGGGAGGGCAAACTGGGCGGTGTCGGCCGCGATGAGCAGGTCGCAGTTCAGGGCGATCTCGAAGCCGCCGCCGAGGCAGTAACCGTTGATGGCGGCGAGCACCGGCTTCTTCGTATCGAAGTCCGAGAAGGCGGCGGGCACCTCCGTCCCGAAGAGCGAGGCGGGACCGCCGCTCATGCTGTCGCCGCCGCTGGCCCGCGCCTTGAGGTCGGCACCGGCGCAGAACGCCCGCCCGTTACCGGTGAGGATGGCCACGCGAACGTCGTTGCGTTCGCGGACCTGGCGAAACGCGGACGCGAGCCCTCGGGAGAGGTCTCCGTTGATCGCGTTGAGCTGTTCTGGGCGGTTCAAGGTGATCGTGGCGACGCCGTCGCTGACCTCGAACAGGACAGCATCGTTCGCGGGTTGAGTCATGGCCGGCCTCCCCTTGTCGCTGTCCGCAACTATAAAGCGGGCAGGCAAGAGATCAGGCCTAAGCCCGGATCCACCGAGGGGAGGCCCGTAGCAACAGTTTTAACGCTAAAGCAG